>NZ_MUNH01000486.1:0-4899 GCF_002154615.1 Streptomyces recifensis | reverse complement strand
GACGCGCGCGTCCCCGCCGACCGGCTCACCGCGCAGCAGACGTTCCGACGTCTCACCGTCCAGCCACTTGTCGTGCTCGTCGGCCATCACATGTCCTTCTGCGTCCGCGTACGCGTATGCGTCACACTCGCGGACCGCACCGCGCCACCGCGCGGCGTTCGCTGGGGCGGGAGCGCGTCGAGCACTCCCGTCGATTCCGGATCGGCGCCGAGGAGTTCGGCCAGCCGCTTCAGGCCCCGGTGCGCGGCGGTACGGACGGCGCCCGCGCGCTTGCCGAGCGTCTCGGCGGCGGTCTTGGCGTCGAGCCCGACCACCACGCGCAGTACGACGGCCTCGGCCTGGTCCTGCGGGAGCCGGGCGATGAGGGAGAGAGTGCCGTCGGTGGTCAGGGCCTCGATGGCCTCACCGGCGGTGTCCGACTCGGCGGCTCTGCCGGTCAGTTCGGTCTCGTCGCCGCCTATCAGGGGGCGGCGGCCGCGCATCCGTATGTGGTCCAGGGCGCGGTTGCGGGCTATCCGCGCGGCCCAGCCACGGAAGCGGTCGGCGTCGCCGCTGAACCGGTCGAGGTCGCGCGCGATCTGGAGCCACGCCTCGGACGTGACGTCCTCGGCGTCCAAGTCGCCCACCAGCGTGCGGACATAGCCGAGCAGCCGTGGATGCACCGCGCGGTACACCGTACGGAACGCGGTCTCGTCCCCCGCCTGGGCCGCGCGCACCGCGGCCGTCAACTCCGCGTCGTCCCCCTGCACCGCACTCCCTTTACGCCCGTCACTCGGTCGGCGCGAAAGGCACGTTACGGCCTGAAACCGCTGCTCGTCCATGTCTGTGGAAGATGCAACTGACTCGTGACACGCCCAGGTGTGACATATGACGCGGCCATGACGCAGAACAACATGACGGACCGCCCCGCGGTCCGCACCACGCAACGGCCGGGGTCTCTCCTGTGGGGGGTGGCGACCCCGGCCGTTGCTCAGCCCGCCGGCCCCTCGAGGGCTGACATGCACCCCTGACGGCGCGCGCGTAGCGTGGCAAAACGCGGGCCGACACGTTTCCGGGGGGCCGGAGGTATCAGCCATGGGCACAGTGACCACACCTGACGGCACCAGCATCTTCTACGTCGACCGGGGCCCCCGGGACGCCCGGCCGATCGTCTTCCACCACGGCCGGCCTTTGAGCCACGAGGACTGGGACAACCAGTTGCTGTACTTCCTCTCCCAGGGCTATCGGGTCATCGCCCACGACCGCCGCGGTCACGGACGCTCCAGCCAGCCGTCGGCCGGGCACGACATGGACACCTACGCCGCCGACGTTGCCGCCCTGACCGAGGCCCTGGACCTGAAGGACGCGGTGCACATCGGGCACTCCACCGGGGGCGGCGAGGTGGTCCGCTACGTGGCGCGGGCCGAACCGGGCCGGGTGTCCAAGGCGGTCATCTCCAACGCGGTGCCCCCGGTCATGGTCAAGAAGGACAGCAACCCCGAGGGAACCCCGATCGAGGCCTTCGACGAGCTGCGCGAGGGGCTCGCCGCCAACCGCGCACAGTTCTACATCGACGTCCCCTCGGGCCCGTTCTACGGCTTCAACCGGCCCGGCGCCGAGGTCGTCCAGGGGCTCATCGACCGCTGGTGGTGGCAGGGGATGAGGGGTGCGGCGAACGCGCACTACGAATGCATCAAGGCGTTCTCAATCGAGGGGTGATCACCCGCGCGGCCGGCGCTCACCCCGGACCCCTCACCCTGGATGTAATGTAAGTTGTTACATCCGGGACGGGCCGATGCCGGCCCGCGGTGAATGGAGGATCCGGTGGGAAAGCTCGAAGGAAAGACGGCCGTCGTCACCGGCGGCAACAGCGGGATCGGCCTCGCCACCGCCAAGCGGTTCGCCGAGGAGGGCGCGCACGTCTTCATCACCGGCCGCCGCCAGGAGGCGCTCGACGCGGCGGTGGCCGAGATCGGCGAGAACGTCACGGGGGTCCGGGGAGACGTCTCGAACCTGGCTGACATCGACCGCCTGTACGAGGCGGTGGCAAAGAGCGGCCGTCGCATCGACGTGCTGTTCGCCAACGCCGGCGGCGGTGAGTTCGCCACCCTGGAGGACCTGACGGAGGAGCACTTCGACTCGACCTTCGGCACCAACGTCAAGGGCACGCTGTTCACGGTCCAGAAGGCGCTTCCGCTGCTGAACGACGGCGCCTCGGTGATCCTCACCGGGAGCACGGCGCGAGGGGAGGAGGCGTTCGGCGTCTACGCCGCCTCGAAGGCCGCCATCCGCTCCTTCTCCCGCACGTGGGCGAACGAACTGAGCGATCGCGCCATCCGCGTCAACACGCTGGCACCGGGGCCGACCGACACCCCGGGGATCGCGGGTCTCGCGCCCGACGCCGAGTCGGCCTCGAAGATGCGGGAGGGCTTCGTGAGCCAGGTTCCGCTGGGCCGTATGGGGCGCCCGGAGGAGGTCGCGGATGTGGCGCTGTTCCTCGCCGGCGACCAGAGCACGTTCGTCACCGGAGTCGAACTCTTCGTGGACGGCGGCCAGCGGCAGGTGTGACGACGGGGTCAGCCGGCGACGTGCCGCTCCGCCTGCACGTCGCGGAGGACGTCGGCGATCGAGATCGCGGCGAGTTCGTCCCGTACCGCGTCGTCCAGGCGGGCGTACACGGAGCTGAGTGCCGGGCGGATGCCGAAGCCGACGGGACAGTCCTCGTTGGGCGGAGTGCGGTGCAGGGCGAACAGTCCGTTGCCCTCCACCGCGCCGTACACGTCCCGCAGCGTGATCGACTCGGGTTCCCGGGCCAGGGTCCATCCGGCCTTGGCGCCCCGCTTGCCCTGGTGCCGCCCGGGCGGCACCAGGGGAGGACGCGGTGCGGCGAGCGGCCGGCTAGACCCCCGTCGCCTCCCGGCACAGGCCCCGCAGGGAGCCTTCGCCGGTGAAGGCCAGGTGGGCCTCCTCCAGGGGGTCCCAGAGGCGGCCGTCGGGGGTGCGGAGCCAGTGGGTGCCGTGCGTGGCCCACCATTCACCGCCCGTGTGGCGGGCGATGACCTCGCCGGCATAGGCGCCGAAGCCGCGCAGTACGCGTTCCAATGCCTCGTACGGCGGGTGGTCGTGGCGGAGTTCCCCGATGACGCGGTCCAGGCGCCACAGGCTCTGGGGGGAGTAGTCGAGGCGGAGGCGGGCGCCCTCACGCATGGTGGCGACCGTGTCCGCGGCCCACCGCGCGGGGCGTGCCGCGGCCGAGGGGCGGTAGTCCGTCTGCGTTGTTGCGTACTGGGTAGTCACACAGGGGTAAGCGGTCCCGGCCGGCCGCGCGTCACACGATTCGGCGCCGTTTCGGCAACCGGCGCAGGACCGCCCCATCGTCCCGACAGGACGGACACAGAACCCACCCCGAGTCCAGGTTTAAGCCTGAGCCCGCGCTCGCCGCGACACCACCGCACGCAGCACCCGTCGCCCCTCCCCCGAGACGTCCAGCGCCCGCCGCAACCCCTGCGGCCCGTGCTCCGCGAGGAGCTGGAGGACGACCGTCTGCCGCCCCAGCTCGGCCGCGACCAGCGGCAGCTCCTCGTCCACCCCGTCACCGCCGGCCGGGTCCAGCAGCCGGTGCACCCGCAGCGAGGCCGACGAGCACGCCTCGGCCCACTCCCGCAGCGCGTCCCCCTCCCGCTCGGCCGGAGCCGACAGCAGCATCCCCCGCGCGACCTCCGCCGCCTCGTCCCCACCGGAACCGGAGCCCGGGCCCGGCTCGCCCGCACCCAGCGCGGCCCGTACCTTCGCCAGGCTCTCGGACCAGTCGGAGTCGTCCACGAGATGCGCCCACAACGGGCGCAGCAACTCGTCGTCCTCGACGAGCAGGGACACGCACCGATCCGAACAAGCCAGCCCGCTCGCGGCCAGCCCGCGTGCGTCGGCCTGCGCGATCAGTTCCTCCAGGCTCATGGAATGCCTCCCTCGCCTGGGCACCGCCTGTACGGAGCCCGCATTTCCCCTTACTGCGTGCGACGGGCCCGGAGTGTCACAGTCACCGTTTTTCAGCCAAGCGCGGCGGACGGGAGCGAGGGTCCCGCGAGCGCCTTCTCGTTCTGCATCCGGGTCAGCCGAAGGACCACCCCGGCGGCCAGCACGGCGGCGACGAGGTCGATGCCGTCGACCACGGCGAGCATCCCCGCCCCGGACTCCACCCGCAGCAGCCGGTCGGCGATCAGCCCGGCCACCCAGGCCGTCCACCAGAGGTCGACCAGCCCGTGACCGCTCGGCCGCCCCTGCGGCGCACTGGCGTCCCATGCGTCGAGAACGATCCGGCGGGGAAACCAGAAGTTCACGAACGGGACGAACCAGCCGCCGATCGTCCACCACCGCGCCTTGCTCTGCGAACTGGCGTCGAAGACCTCGGCGTTGACCCGCACCCACCACAGCCAGCACAGGTACACGACCGCCGTGGCGAGCAGCAGGACCCCCTGCGCGATGTCGAGGACCGGCCCGGCCAGGACGGACGGCTCCGCCAGGTCGGCCCAGATCGCCACCGCGTCACCGGCACCGACCAGCCCCAGCATCACCACCGTCGCCTGCCCCAGCCCGACCGGCGAGCGCAGCGGCGGACCCGGCGGTACGAAGGGGACGGCCGGCGCGCAGCGGGCGCACCGCGTCTCCCCGGTGACGGCCTCGTTGCTGTGGCAGCTGGCGCAGATCATGAAGGTCTTTCCCCCGGTACGGCTGGAGCGGCGTACGCGGCCCTCCCCAGAGCCGCGTACGCATGAGCGAACACGGAAACATACGTGCTACGCCGACATTCCGTCCACTCACCCCAGCCGGTTCGCCAGCTCCTTGAACTGCGGCCAGGTCAGCGCGGGTTGCCCCGGGTCCCAGAGCTTCTGCACGGTGGCCCGCAGCGGCATCCGGATGCCG
>NZ_MUNH01000485.1:0-6174 GCF_002154615.1 Streptomyces recifensis | reverse complement strand
GGGTCTTTCGTTTGGATCAGGCCGGATCAGGGAGCCCGGCAAGATCCAAACGAGAGGCCCTAGCCCCGGTCCGCCGCCGGGCTGTCCTGCGCCAGGGCGTACAGCTCCTTGGAGGTGGTGATCAGTTCACGCCGTTCCTCGTCCGAGCCGACCATGGGCTGCGAGCCGCGCAGAGGGACCTGGGCGCTCTCGGGGAGGAACTTCACCGTGATCAGGCCGATGACGCCGGCCAGCATCAGGTAGTACGCGGGCATCAGGTCGTCGCCGGTGATGTCCACCAGCGCCGCGGTCACCAGCGGGGTCGTCCCGCCGAAGGCCGCGACGGCGAAGTTGAAGCCGATGCCCATCGCCGCGTACCGGACGGCTGTCGGGAAGAGGGCCGGTAGCGTGGCCGCGCTCGGCGCGGCGAAGCAGGCCAGCAGGGTGGACAGGATCAGCACGCCGAGGATCGGCGCCCAGGTGCCCTCCATCTTGATCAGCAGGAAGGCCGGGACGGCCAGCACGATCATGGCGAGAGCGGCCCAGCCGTACAGCGGGCGCCTGCCGATCCGGTCGCTGAGCCGGCCGAGGAACGTGATCAGGATGACGATCCACACCATGCCGATGAGCACCAGCACGTCGGCCGAACTGCTGGACCGCCCCAGCGTCTCGGTCTGGTACGTCGGCAGGTACCCGGTGACCATGTAGTTCGTCACGTTGTACAGCAGCACCAGGCCCATGCAGATGAGCAGCGCCTTCCAGTGCCTCTTGATGATGTCCTTGAACTCGCTGCCCGCCGACTCCTGGGCGAGGCTCTTCTCGTGCTCGTCCATCTGTTGCTGGAACGCCGGGGACTCCTCCAGCTTCAGCCGCATGTAGAGGCCGATCACGCCGAGCGGGCCGGCGATCAGGAACGGGATGCGCCAGCCCCAGGAGAGCATCTCGGCGTCCGACAGCAGCAGGTTCAGCACGGTGACCAGGGCGGAGCCGAGGGCGTAACCGACGAAGGTGCCGAAGTCGAGCCAGCTGGAGAGGAAGCCGCGCCGCCGGTCGGGTGAGTACTCCGCGACGAAGGTGGTCGCTCCGCCGTACTCGCCGCCGGTGGAGAAGCCCTGCACCATGCGGGCGACCAGCAGCAGGATGGGTGCCGCGATGCCGATGGTGGAGTAGCCGGGGATCACGCCGATGGCGAAGGTGCCGATGGCCATCATGATCATGGTGGTGGCCAGCACCTTCTGCCGGCCGAGTCGGTCACCGAGCGGTCCGAAGACCAGCCCGCCGAGCGGGCGGACCACGAAGGCGGCGGCGAAGGTGGCGAAGGAGGAGATCACCTGGGCGCCGGGCGAGGCGCCGGGGAAGAACACCTTGCCGAGCGTGGCGGCAAGGTAGCTGTAGACCCCGAAGTCGAACCACTCCATGCAGTTGCCGAGCGCCGAGGCGCCGACGGCTCGTTTGAGCAGCGGAGGTTCGACGACCTGGACGTCGTCCTTGCGGAAGGCGCCCCGATTGCGCCGCAGCCTGTGGGTCAGCTCCTCGCGGACCTGATGGGGGAGTTCCATCACGGCCGCGGATGCCTTCTTCTTCATGCCTGAGGGCCGCTCTCCGCCGGACAGGGCATCACTCACTGCCGCTCCTTTCGCCGTCGGTGTCGCCGGAAGGCGCTTTCTCCGGCCGCACCGGGCATCAGCCCCGTGTCCCATCCTGCTGCCCAACGCCACACCCGTCACACCGGCCACGCGCGCATGGGCGAACACCGAGGTCAGGGGCGGGGTGATTAAGAAACAAGGCAGCTCAATCCCATGACGCCCGACGGTTGGACTTCGCGCTGCCGAGGGCGCAGGGTGGATCAGCCCCATTTCCCGGGGGCACCCCTACGGCATCACCCGGAGATCACCCGATGAACCATGTCGCGGACCCCGCTCGCTACGACGGCACCATGCGCTACCGGCGCACCGGCCGCTCGGGCCTCGACCTGCCCCTGCTGTCGCTGGGCTACTGGCACAACTTCGGTGACGACCGGCCCTTCGAGACCCAGCGGGAGATCGCGCTGCGCGCCTTCGACCTGGGCATCACCCACCACGACCTGGCGAACAACTACGGTCCGCCCTACGGCTCGGCGGAGATCAACTTCGGCCGGCTGATGAAGCAGGACCTCGCGCCGTACCGGGACGAGCTGGTGGTCTCCACCAAGGCGGGCTGGGACATGTGGCCGGGCCCCTACGGCCAGGGCGGTGGTTCGCGCAAATATGTGCTGGCCTCCCTGGACCAGTCGCTGAAGCGTATGGGCCTGGACTATGTGGACATCTTCTACTCCCACCGGCTGGACGCCAGCACGCCGCTGGAGGAGACGATGGGCGCGCTCGACACCGCCGTCCGCCAGGGCAAGGCGCTGTACGTCGGCATCTCCTCCTACGATGCCGAGCGCACCCGGCAGGCCACGGCGATCCTGCGCGAGCTGGGCACGCCGATGCTGATCCACCAGCCGTCGTACAACATGCTCAACCGCTGGATCGAGACCGAGGGTCTGCTGGACGTGGCCGAGGAAGAGGGCTTCGGTGTCATCGGCTTCACGGCACTGGCGCAGGGCCTGCTGACCGGCCGCTACCTGGAGGGCGTGCCGGAGGACTCGCGAGCCGCGGCGGGCAAGTCCTTCGACCAGTCCTGGCTGACCGAGGACATGCGTGGCCGGCTGCGCGCCCTGAACGACATCGCGGCCCGGCGCGGCCAGTCCCTGGCGCAGATGGCGCTGGCCTGGGCGCTGCGTGACGAGCGGGTGACCTCGCTGGTGATCGGCGCCTCGCGCACCGAGCAGCTCGAGCAGAACGTGGCGGCGCTGCAGAACCTGGAGTTCAGCGCCGAGGAGCTGGCCGAGATCGACAAGTACGCCACGGACGGCGGGGTCGACCTGTGGGCCGACGCCCGGCAGGGCAACCTCGGCGGCTGAGAACCGCACACAGCATGATGCGACCCCCCTGAGAGACCGCTTTCCGTGTGGCCACGCACCATCAAGCTAGGGTGTGGGCAATGGTTGCACCAAGAAACAGTCAAAAATGTCAGGGGGGTTGCCATGGGCACCGCACGCACGAGTAGGACGCCGTTGCCGGGGATCGGCGTCCGGTACGACCTCACCACCCGCGAACACCGCCGGCTGTCGGTGGTGGCCCACCGGGACGGGGCGCGGACGCTGAGCGCCTACCGCGAGGACGACCCCGACGCGTGCGCGCTGTCGGTGCAGTTGACCGGCGGCGAGGCGGAGGCCGTCGCCGGGGCGCTGATGCCGACGCACCAGAGCCCCAGCCTGCTCTCCACCACCGAGCTTGGCCTGGTCGCCGAGCGCATCTCGCTGTCCTCCGTCTCGCACTGGAACGGAAGGCTGCTCGGGGACACCCGGATGCGCACCGAGACCGGTGTGTCGATCGTGGCCGTGCTGCGCCGCGCCGACGCCATCCCCTCCCCCGGCCCGGGATTCCGGCTCGCCGGCGGTGACACGCTCATCGTGATCGGCACCCGCGAGGGTGTCGACGCGGCCGCCGAGATCCTCGGCAGGGAGTGATCCGGATGCATTCCTCCGCGGTCTTCCTCATCGAGTTCGGCGCCATCATCCTGGCCCTCGGCCTGCTCGGCCGGCTCGCCGCCCGGCTGAGGTTCTCCCCCATCCCGCTGTATCTGCTCGCCGGGCTGGCCTTCGGCGAGGGCGGGCTGCTGCCGCTGGGCGCCAGTGAGGAGTTCGTGGCGATCGGCGCCGAGATCGGCGTGATCCTGCTGCTGCTCATGCTCGGCCTGGAGTACACCGCCGGTGACCTGGTCTCCAACCTCAAGACGCAGTACCCGGCCGGTCTGGTGGACTTCGCGCTCAACGCGGTGCCGGGTGCCGTGATGGCGCTGCTGCTGGGCTGGGGTCCCATCGCCGCCGTGGTGCTGGCCGGCATCACCTGGATCTCGTCCTCCGGCGTCATCGCGAAGGTCCTGGGCGACCTGGGCCGGATCGGCAACCGGGAGACCCCGGTGATCCTCAGCATCCTGGTGCTGGAGGACCTGTCGATGGCGGTCTACCTCCCGCTGGTCACCGCCCTGCTGGCCGGTACGGGCTTCGTGGCGGGCGGCATCACGCTCGCCATCGCGCTCGGCGTGGCCGGTCTGGTGCTGCTGCTGGCGGTGCGCTTCGGCCGGGTCATCTCCCGCTTCGTCTCCAGCGACGACCCGGAGAAGCTGCTGCTGGTGGTCCTCGGCCTCACCCTGCTGGTGGCCGGGCTCGCCCAGCAGCTCCAGGTCTCGGCGGCGGTCGGCGCCTTCCTGGTGGGCATCGCGCTCTCCGGCGAGGTCGCCGAGGGCGCGCACAACCTGCTGGCACCCCTGCGGGACCTGTTCGCGGCCGTGTTCTTCGTGTTCTTCGGGCTGCACACCGACCCGGCGAGCATCCCGCCGGTGCTGCTGCCCGCGCTGGCCCTCGCGGTCGTCACCGCGCTCACCAAGATCGCCACCGGCTACTGGGCGGCGCGACGCGCGGGCGTCTCCGTGCGGGGCCGCTGGCGGGCGGGCGGCACGCTGGTGGCGCGCGGCGAGTTCTCGGTGGTCATCGCCGGTCTCGCGGTCACCTCGGGCATCGACTCCCGGCTGGGCCCGCTGGCCACCGCGTACGTGCTGATCCTGGTGGTCGTCGGCCCGCTGACCGCCCGCTACACCGACCAGATCGCCCTGGGGATCGCCAAGTGGCGCCGGGCCCGCACGGCCCCCGCCGAGCCGGCCGCGGAGCCGCCCGCCCTGGCGGAGGTGCGCGACCAGGACGCCGTGGGCCGCCCCTGAGCATGGCCCTTCGCGCAGGTCACAGAGGGGCGGGGGGCGGTGCGGCGTACGGTGATGCCATGCCGCCTCCCCTCCCCGGCCCGCTGGCGCCGCTGGCCCCGCTGCTCGGTCACTACGGTTACTGGGCCGTCGGCGCGGTCGTCTTCCTGGAGGACTTCGGAGTCCCGGCGCCGGGCGAGACGATTCTGCTCGCGGCCGGGGTCTACGCCGGCGCGGGCGAGCTGAACATCGTCGCCGTGGCGGTCATCGCGTTCGTGGCAGCGGTCGTCGGGGACAACGTCGGGTATGTGATCGGCCGTACGGGCGGCCGGGCGGTCGTGGAGCGCTGGGGCAAGTACATCCTGCTGACGCCGAAGCGCTTCGAGGCGGCGGAGGCGTTCTTCCGGCGGCACGGCGGCAAGATCGTCACGGTGGCCCGGTTCGTGGAGGGGCTGCGCCAGGCCAACGGGATCATCGCAGGCACCACCGGGATGGCCTGGCCCCGCTTCCTCGCCTTCAACGCGCTCGGCGCGGCCCTCTGGGTGGGCCTGTGGTCCTCGCTGGCCTACCTGGCGGGCAGCCACATCACGGCGGTGTACGACGAGATCGTCCGCTATCAGCGATACGTGCTCATCGCCGTCGCATTGCTGGTGGCGGCGCTGGTCGTCCGGCATCTGGTGCGGCGCCGGCGGACCCGACGGAACGACACCGGTCAATGAGTTTCGGCTTTTCTGGTTTGGCCGGCGGCGTTGGGGATAGCCGGATGTCGACCACGCACCGAAAACGTTGGGATGTGAATACCCCATGGCTGGTGACCAGAAGGGCAAGGCCAAGGCGGAGCAGCTCAAGGGCAAGGTCAAGGAGACCATGGGCAAGGCCGTCGGGAACGAGCGCATGGAGGCCGAGGGCCGCGCCGAAGGCGCCAAGGGCGACGCCCGCCAGGCCAAGGAAAAGGCGAAGGACACGTTCAAACACTGAGTCGGTGCGATGCCCGTACCGGGGCGGGCCCGGAAATTCCAATCGCGGATTTCCGGGCCCGCCGCTTTGTGTGCCCGGTGTTTTAGCGGGGTCGTTCTCACGCGTCCGGGGGATTCCCGCCCGGACGCCCCTTGATCGGCGGAGCTGGGGGTAGCCGGGTGGAGAAGGGACGATCCTCTGCGATCGCACGACGGGGCCCGAGCCGGCCACCACGGGAGAAGGGCGATTCCGCATGGACCTCCCCCTCACGACAGACACCATGACGCGGACCACGCCGGAGCTGCCGCGCTACAGCCGCCGCTGGGACGCCGACACCGCGTCCCTCCCGGAGGCCAGGGACGCGGTCGCCGACCTGCTCGCGCGGGTCCGCCCCACCCCATCGGCGCGTACCGTGCAGGACGCGCAGCTCGTCGCCAGCGAGCTGGTGACCAACGC
>NZ_MUNH01000047.1:0-10172 GCF_002154615.1 Streptomyces recifensis | reverse complement strand
CCTCGGGCAGGCCGAGTTCCTCTCCCTGGTACAGGTAGACCGAGCCGGGCAGGGCGAGGGAGAGCAGGGCGGCGGCGCGGGCGCGGCGGGTGCCGAGCGCGAGGTCGGTGGGGGTGCCGAACGCCTTGGCGGCGAAGTCGAAGCCGGTGTCGGCGCGGCCGTAGCGGGTGACGGTTCGGGTGATGTCGTGGTTGCACAGCACCCAGGTGGCGGGGGCACCCACGGGAGCGTGCTCGGCGAGGGTGGAGTCGATGGCCGCGCGCAGCCGGTCCGCGTCCCAGGGGCAGGACAGGAAGGCGAAGTTGAAGGCGGTGTGCAGTTCGTCGGGGCGGAGGTAGCGGGCGAAGCGCTCGGCGTCGGGGAGCCAGACCTCGCCGACGAACACCCCGCCGTACTCGTCGGCGACCGCGCGCCAGGAGCGGTAGATGTCGTGGAGTTCGTCGCGGTCGACGAAGGGGTGCGGGTCGGGAGCGCCCGCGAGATCCGGCAGGTCGGGGTCCTTGGCGAGCAGGGCGGCGGAGTCGATGCGGACGCCCGCGACACCGCGCTCGAACCAGAAGCGCAGGATGTCCTCGTGCTCGCGGCGCACGGCGGGGTGGGCCCAGTTGAGGTCGGGCTGCTCGGGGGTGAACAGGTGCAGGTACCAGTCACCGTCGGGCAGCCGGGTCCACACCGGTTCGGTGGAGCCGACGAACTGCGACGGCCAGTCGTTGGGCGGGAGTTCGCCGTGCGCGCCGCGTCCGGGGCGGAAGTGGAACAGTTCCCGCTCGGGGCTGCCGGGGCCGGCGGCGAGCGCGGCCCGGAACCAGGGGTGCTGGTCGGAGACATGGTTGGGCACGATGTCGACGATGGAGCGAATGCCCAGCTCACGGGCCTCGGCGATGAGCTTCTCGGCCTCGGCGAGGGTGCCGAAGGCGGGGTCGACGGTGCGGTAGTCGGCGACGTCGTAGCCGCCGTCCTTCATCGGGGAGAGGTACCACGGGTTGAACCACAGGGCGTCCACGCCGAGTTCGGCGAGGTAGGGCAGTCGGGCGCGGACCCCGGCGAGGTCTCCGGTGCCGTCGCCGTCTCCGTCCGCGAAGCTGCGCACGTACACCTGGTAGATGACGGCCGAGCGCCACCAGTCGGCCTGCCTGCGGGCATGGGTGGGCTGTGCCACGGTGCGTGCCCTTTCTGTCGAGTCTGTCGAGGGGGCCGGGTCAGCCCTTGGTGCTGCCCGCGCTGATCCCGGCGATGATGTGCCGCTGGAACACGAGGAAGAGCGCCACCATGGGGATGCTGGCGATCACCATGGCCGCAACGAGCACGGTGAGCTGGATGTTCTGCGACAACTGGACGAGGGCCACACTGATCGGCTGCTTGTCGGTGTCGGAGAAGACCATCAGCGGCCAGAGGAAGTCCTGCCAGACGGCGACCAGCGCGAAGATGGAGACCACGCCGAGCACCGGGCGGGACATGGGCAGCACCACCGACCACAGGGTGCGCAGCTTCCCCGCGCCGTCGATCTCGGCGGCCTCCAGCACGTCGCGGGGCAACTGGTCGAAGAACCGCTTGAGCAGGTACAGGTTGAAGGCGTTGGCCACGGCCGGCAGCCAGATGCCGAGCGGGTCGTTGAGCAGGCTGGTGTGGATCAGCGGCAGGTCGGCCGCGGTCAGGTACTTCGGTACCACGAGCGCCTGCGCCGGGACCATCAGGGTGGCGAGGATGCCGCCGAGGACCACGTTGCCGAAGGCGGGCTTCAGCTTGGACAGCGCGTACGCGGCCGCCGTGCAGAACACGAGCTGGAAGGCCCAGGCACCGGCGGCCTGCACCACGGTGTTCCAGAGGTGCTGCGGGAGCTGCATCAGGTCCCAGGCGTCGGTGTAGCCGTCCAGATGCCAGTGCTCGGGAACCAGGGTGGGCGGGGTACGGGCGATCTCGTCCGGGGACTTCATCGCGCCGGACGCCATCCAGTACACCGGGAACAGGAAGGCGAGCGCGAAAAGGACGACGACGGTCCCGAACACCGTCCAGTACAGGGCTCTTCCGCGCGGACGGGCGAGGGTGGCCGGGGAGATGAGGGTACGGGTGCTCACGCGCCCTCCTCGGTAAGGGTGTTCATGCGTCCCCCTCGCTGCGGGTGAGCCGGAGGTAGAGGGCGGAGAAGGCGCCGAGCAGTACCAGCAACATCACGCTGAGGGCGCAGGCCCCGCCGAAGTCGTTGTAGAGGAAGGCGTACTTGTAGATCAGGTAGAGCACGGTCACGGTCGCGCTCTCCGGGCCGCCGCCGGTGATCACGAACGGCTCGGTGAACACCTGCATGGTGGCGATGATCTGGAGGAGCATCAGCATCAGGATCACGAACCGGGTCTGCGGGATCGTGACGTGCCGGATGCGCTGGAGCAGGTTGGCACCGTCGAGTTCGGCGGCCTCGTACAGCTCGCCGGGGATGGACTGGAGGGCGGCGAGGTAGATGAGGACGGTGCCGCCGAGGTTGGCCCAGGTCGCCACGATCACCAGGGAGATCAGCGCGGTGTCGGTGCCGTTGGACCAGTTCGAGGCGGGCAGGTGCAGGGCGCGCAGGGTCTCGTTGGCGAGGCCGGCGCCGGGGTCGTAGAACCACTTCCACAGCAGGGCGCTGACCACCGGCGGGATCATCACCGGGAGGTAGACCACGACCCGGAAGAACGCCTTGGCGTGCCGGAGTTCGTTGAGGACGAGGGCGAGGACGAAGGGGACGGCGAAGCCGAGGAGCAGGGCGAGCACGGTGAAGGTGAGGGTGTTGCGCCAGGCCGCGCCGAACTCCGGATCGTGCAGGACCCGGCGGAAGTTGGCGGTGCCGACCCATTCGGGCGCGGAGCCCGGTGTGTAGCGCTGGAAGGCGATGACGACGGCGCGGATCGCCGGGTACCAGGAGAACAGGGCGAAACAGATCAGGCCGCCGAGCAGGAACCCGTAGGCGCGGACCTGGTCGGCGAGCGCCCGGCGGCCCCGGCCACCGCTCACCGGGGCCGGGAGCGGGGCCAGGGGGGCGGCGGCCGCGGGGAGCCGCTCGGCCGTCTTGGTCATGGTGGTCAGCCCCGCGCCAGGATGCTGTCGATCTTGCCGTCGGCGTCCTTGAGGAGCTGGTCGACGTCCGCGTCCTTCTTGGTGAGGACGGCGGAGACGACCCCGTCGAGCACCGAGTAGATCTGCTGGGCGTGCGGTGGCTCGATCTTCATGGCGAGACTCTGGTTGCCGTCCAGGAACGACTGGTAGTTCTCCACCGGGACGTTGGCGTTGGCCTTCTTGACCTGCTGGTCCTTGGCGTCGGCGGCTCCGGTGAACAGGCGCGGCTCGGGCAGTCCCACGGGTGCGTCGTTCTTCTTGGCGCGGGCGTAGTCGCCGAGGAAGCCGTCTCCGGGGGTGAGGAACATGTGGTCGAGCCACTTGAGGCCGGCGCGGATCTGGGCGGGGCTGGCCTTCTTGTTGAACATGTAGCCGTCGCCGCCGATGAGCGTGCCCTTGCCCCCGGGCATCGGGGCGAGCGCCAGGTCCTTGTACGAGCCGCCCTTCTCCTTCACCAGGATCGGGATGTTGTCCGGCGCCGAGAGGTACATGCCGAGCTTGCCCGAACCCATCATCTGCTGGGCGTCGTTGATGACGAGGAGCTGCTTGCTGCCCATGGAGTCGTCCGTCCAGCGCATGTCGTGCAGGTTCCGCAGCACCGCGTGGCCCTCGGGGGTGTCGACGGTGGCCTTCTTGCCGTCGGCGCTGACGACGTCACCGCCCTGGGAGTACAGCTCCGCGGTGAAGTGCCAGCCGCCCTGGTTCTGGGCGCTGTAGTCGGCGTATCCGACGGTGCCGTCGCCCAGCCCGGCGATCCTCTTGGCGGCGGCGCGGACCTCGTCCCAGGTGGCCGGGGGCTTGTCGGGGTCGAGGCCGGCCTTCTTGAACAGGGCGCGGTTGTAGATCAGCCCCATCGAGTAGCCGGTGCGCGGGATGCCGTAGACCTTGCCGTCGACGGTGTAGATGTCCCGGAGCTGCTTCTGGATGCCGGCGTAGCTCTTGAGTTCCTTGACGTAGGGGGTGAGGTCGGCGGCCTGGTGGATGTCGACCACATGCCGGGCGTCGGTGAAGTAGGTGTAGAACACGTCCTCCATCTGGCCGCCCGCAAGCTTGGCGTCGAAGGTCTTGGGGTCCTGGCAGGGGAAGGCGTCGTGGGCGACCACGTCGATGTCCGGGTGGGCCTTCTCGAAGGAGGCGATGTCCTCCTCGAAGAACCGGCGGTCGACCTTGGCGCTCTTGGGCGGCTCGCAGTTGACGGTGATGCGGGTCTTGCCGCCCGCCGAGCTGTCGTCGTCCGAGCCGCAGGCTGCTGCGGTGAGGGCGAGCGAGGAACAGACGCCGATCGCGGCGACGGTGCGGCGGAACCCGGTGCTTCTCATCGGTGGACCCCTCAAGGCAGGAGCGGTGGGCGCCGCACACTCAAGCACCGACGACACCCGGCCGCAAGATGTCGCGCAGAATCTGTAATTATTTGACAGCCGAGCGGCTCGCGGTGCGCTCAGTCGCGCGGCACTTGCGCGGTGGAACCCCGGACCACCAGCTCGGGCTCGAACAGCAGCTCCTCGGCGGGGACGGCGGTGCCTCCGATCTGCGCGTTCAGCAGCTCCACGGCGGCCCGGCCCATGGCCTCGATCGGCTGGCGGACGGTGGTGAGCGGGGGCTCGGTGCAGTTCATGAACGCCGAGTCGTCGTAGCCGACCACCGAGATCCGTCCCGGCACGTCGAGCCCCTTGCGGCGGGCGGCCCTCACCGCGCCGAGGGCGAGCGGGTCGCTGGCGCAGATGATGCCGGTGACACCCTGGTCGATCAGCCGGGAGGCGGCGGCGTGCCCGCCCTCGATGGAGAAGATGGCGCGGGCCACGTGGGCGTCCGGCAGGTCCCCCGCCAGCGCGCGGGCGGCGGCGAGCTTGCGGGCGGAGGGGACGTGGTCGCCGGGGCCGAGGACCAGGCCGATGCGCTCGTGACCGAGGGACGCCAGGTGGCGCCAGGCCTGCTCGACGGCGACCGTGTCGTCGCAGGAGACGGCGGGGAAGCCGAGGTGCTCTATGGCCGCGTTGACCAGCACGACCGGGATGCTGCGGTCCGCGAGACGGCGGTAGTGGTCGTGCGGGGCGTCGGCCTGGGCGTACAGGCCGCCGGCGAAGACGACGCCGGAGACCTGCTGCTGGAGGAGGAGTTCGACGTAGTCGGCCTCCGAGACGCCGCCCTTGGTCTGGGTGCACAGCACCGGGGTCAGCCCGAGCTGGGCGAGCGCACCCCCGATGACCTCGGCGAACGCCGGGAAGATGGGGTTCTGGAGTTCCGGCAGGACCAGGCCTACCAGACGGGCGCGCTCGCCGCGCAGCTGGGTGGGGCGCTCGTAGCCCAGGACGTCCAGGGCGGTGAGGACCGACTGCCGGGTGGCGTCGGAGACTCCCGGCTTGCCGTTGAGCACCCGGCTGACCGTGGCCTCACTGACCCCGACCTTCTTCGCCACTTCCGCAAGTCGTCGCGTCATGCGCGCAAGGGTAGCGCAAGTTACGCAAGCAGCTTGCGTAACAGTGTCGCGGCTGCGGAAGACCCGGCGCCGTCGATGACCTGAACACCGACGGGGCCGGGCCGGGTCTATGAGGTGGGGACGACCGTCAGGTGGGCGCGCCGGCCGGCGGCGGACGGCTGCCGGGGGATCATCGTCAGGCGCCGGTGACCCAGATCGCGCAGCAGGGGCGGCGTCTCGTCCACCACCCGGCACGCGGTGGTGCCCCGGCGCGGATCGGGGTGGTGCAGCAGACGTACGGCGCCGTCGAGCCGGGCCGCGCTCTCGCCGACCGCGTGTATCCAGTGCGGCAGCCCCTGCCGGTAGGCGGCCTCCATGATCGGGTCGTGGGCCACGTCCCGGCGTATCGCCTGGAGTTCCTGGTCGTGGCCGTACCCCTCCATCGCGGCCTTGAGCTGGGCCAGCATCGGCAGGCACCAGGCCGGCTCGTGCTCGCCGAGCACCCGGCCGGCGTCGGGGTGGAAGAGGACGAAGCGCAGGAAGTTGTCGCCGGGCATCGCGGTGGGGTGGTGCCGCACCTCACCGAAGAGGGCGGCGAAGGGGCCGTTGGCCAGAATGACGTTCCAGCGGTGGTCCACGACGAACGAGGGGAACGGGGCGGCCTCCACCACGGCGGCGTAGTCCTCCAGATAGTCCCGCGCCTCGCAGCTCTCGGGGACGGACCGGGTTACCGGCCGCCGCCCTCCCGCCTGATGTGCCATCGGGTGGTCACCCCTCTTGCCTTGGCCGCCTGCACGCGGCGCTGCGATCCTGCTGCTCCGACAAGAGCCGTGTCAACTATCGTGGCATTTCATGCCTGTTGACGGCTGAAATTCGCCACAGTTGTGGCGAGACCTGGATGCGAGTTCGAACCACGGGCTACTCTCCGGGATGTTCACGGCGGCCGGGGGGTGACAAGCGCGCCCGGTCTCGCGCGGCCCCCCTAAGACGTAGGAGTTCTGTCGGTGACGGATGGCTACGAGAATCCGGGCGCCACGGCGACCGCTCAGCTTCCGGCCGTCGTCGCCCGCGTCACCGCGCTCGCCGACCGGCTCGGCGTCCCGCACCCGGAGGTCTTCGACACCGCCCGGCTCTCGGTCGCCAGCGGGGTCCCGGAGCCGGTGGTCAAGGCGCTGCTCACCGGCCGCCCGGCCGGTGAACCGGACGTGCAGGCCCGCTTCCTGCAACGGCTGGACCTGCTGCGCCGCACCCGGCTCAAGCCCGGCGGGCGCAGATACACCCAGCAGGAGATCGCCGACGGCGCCGGCATGTCCCGGCAGCAGGCCGGCGCCCTGATCAACGGTGACCGGCGCCCCACGATGGAGCACTGCGACGCGCTCCAGCGGTTCTTCCACGTACACGCCGGGTTCCTGACGGCGGAGGACCCCGAGGCGCTCGCGGGCGCCCTCCAGCACATCGAGCAGGAACTGCTCCAGAAGCTGGCGGACCGGGAGCGGGCCGCCTCCGCGACGGCCCAGGACCCGCTGGAGCGGCTGCTCCAGGACCACGGGGTGCGCGGGATCGCCTGGCGTGCCGCCCAGCTCCCCACCGACCAGCACCGCGACAAGGTGGCGGAGTGGCTGGACATGCTGCTGGAGAGCGTCCGGCAGCCGGGGTCGTGATCGGGATGGGGTCCAAGAACATCGCCAAGGGCATGCGGCGGCTGTGCGCCGAACTGGTCGGCCAGCTGGACCGGCGGCCCGCGCCGGTGCCGCCCGAGGAGCTGTACCGCTCGCTGTGCTCGGCGATGAGCCGCAGACGCGGCCGCCCGGTGCACTTCCGTACGTCGGTCTTCCCGCCCGGCACGGCCAGCGGACTGTGGCTGGACATGAGCGACCGCGATCTGGTCGTGGTGGAGGAACGCACCGCGCCCGACCATCAGTTGGTGATTCTCGGCCACGAGCTGTGGCACATGCAGACCGATCACGCCGCCCACCGGGTCGACGGTCTCGGCATGGGGGTCGCCACCCGGCTGCTGACGGACGACACCGACCGGGACGCGCTGCGGGCGGCCGTGCACCGGGTCGCCGCGCGCACCCGGTTCGACCAGGACGAGGAGCGGGACGCGGAGACCTTCGGCCTGCTGCTGGCCAGCAAGTGCCGTACCAGGATGCGGGGTTCGTCGCTGAGCGGCCCGGTCCGCCGGGACGACGTCGCGGGGCGCATCGGTACGTCGCTGGGATATCCGGGTCCGCAGGGCTGAGGCGTCTGAGCCGTACGGGCGACCCCGGGCGGCCCGGAGCCGACGCGTTGTCAGTGGTGGGCGGCAAGCTGGAACCCTGCGTGCCGCGAGGGGCGGTGCGCGGCGCCAGCGTGCGTGAACCGTGCCGCCGACCGGGGAGCCGACCGATGCCGACCGCCGTACTGACCGACCGTGAGCGCACCGCCGTACGGGCGTATCTCCGGCTGCTGCACACCGTGCGCGCCACCCTGGACGGGCCGCCGGACGCGGCCCCGGCCATGGTGCCGCCGACCGTGCTGGCCGAGGCCGAGCGGGCGCTGGCCGGAGCCGGGCTGGCGGGGAACGAGGACGAGTTCTTCGAGCTGCTGCGCGCCTGGTGCCCGTAGAGGCCGGCTAGGCGGCCGGGACGGTCACCGCCGTCAGGACCAGCCCGTCGCCGGTGCGCCAGTGGCCGTCGAATCCGGTCAGGCGGTGGCCGCCCACCGAAGGGCCCGGCACCAGCAGCCGGGCATGGAAGGTGCCCCGGTCGTCGTGCGTGGGGACCAGGTCGATGTCGGCCTCGGAGAAGTCCAGCCAGGCGCCGGTCAGCGGGAACCACGCCTTGTAGACGGACTCCTTGGCGCTGAACAGCAGCCTGTCCCAGTGCACACCGGGCCGGACGGCGGCCAGGACGCCCTGGCGGTCGCGTTCGGCGGGCAGCGAGATGGAGTCGAGGACGCCCTCGGGCAGCGGTTCGTGCGTCTCGGCGTCGATGCCGAGGGACGCGAGGTCACCGGTGCGGGCCAGGGCCGCGCACCGGTAGCCGTCGCAGTGGGTCATGCTGCCGAGCAGGCCGTCCGGCCAGACCGGCGCGCCGCGCTCGCCGGCCGGCACGGGGGCGGGCGCCCGGCCGAGCTTCTCCATCGCGCGCCGGGCGCAGACCCGCGCCGAGGTGAATTCCAGACGCCGCTTGGCGACCGCGCGGTCCACCACTGCCCGTTCCTCGGGGAAGAGCGCGGTGTCCGGGTCGTCGTCGGGGACGCCGTACGACTCCACGGCGACCACCGTGTCCGGCAGCAGCTCCTCGATCACCCGGTACCCGACCTCCCACGGCAGTGCGGTGCGGCACCACGACAGCACATCGCCGGGGCACGGGCAAGAGCGGCCCTCTTCCGGGGCCGGCGCGCCCGGTGAATCCGTAACACGCGCGTTGCACGAACCGCTCCGCGCAGGCCGTATGATCGCCCCATCACTCGCCGCCCAACACCCCTTTTCTCAGGGCGGTTTGGTGACCCTTCCTTCCTCCTGTCCGGGCGCGGACCGCTGAGTCCTGCCCGAAAACCCCCGAAAGGCGGCCCGCATGGTCTCTCGCGTACGCGTATGGCTCAACCGCACGTACGCGGAGAACGTGTTCTTCATGGATCAGCTCCGGAGAAACCCGAGCGATCGCGCCGTGGAGATCCACGCGACGCACGGTGACCCGGACTCCCCCGTGCTGGCCGCCGCCGACACCGCCGCCCTGGAGCCCGAGGGGCTGTCCCCGGCCGGGTACGTCGAGTACGCGCTCGACCAGTGCGCCCGGCGTGGCATCGATGTCTTCGTGCCCCGGCTGCACCAGGCGGCGATCGTGGCGCACCGCGCCGACTTCGCCGCGGCGGGTACGGCCCTGCTGGCGCCGACGCCGGAGGCGGTGGCGGTGTTCGAGGACAAGGTGACCGCGTACGAGGCGGTCCGTTCGGTGGGTGTGCCGGTGCCGCCCTGGTTCCGGGTCCGTACGGCTGACGAACTCCTGGCCGCGGTCGCGGAGTTGGAGGCGGCCGGACACCGGGCGTGCTTCAAGCCCGCCTCCGGTGCGGGCGGGGTCGGCTTCCGGATGATCACCCGCTCGCCCTTCTCGCTGGCCCACCTGAGCGGCTTCCCGAGCCCGTACGTGCAGCTCGATCTGGCGGTGTCGGCGCTGCGGGAGGCCGAGGAGCCGGTGGACCTGCTGGTGATGCCGAGGCTGGAGCAGCCGGAGGTGTCGGTGGACTGCCTGACCGGCCCGGACAACCGGGTCCGGCTGATGGTGGGCCGCACCAAGAACGGCCGGCGGCGCGGCTTCACCCTGGACGAGCGCTGGCTGGAGCCGGCCCGGCTGATCGCGGAGGGCTTCGGGCTGCACTACCTGTCCAACATCCAGTTCCGCATGCTGGGCGACCGGCCGGTGCTGCTCGACGTCAACACCCGTGCCGCCGGCGGGCTGCACCAGCTCTCCCTGTGCGGGATCAACGCCCCGTGGGCCGCTGTCCAGCTGGCGCTGGGTGAGGACCCCGGCACGGTCGAGCCGCCGTTCCTGGGCCAGGACTACGCGGTGGTCTCCGGGCCGCGCCCGCTGGGCCCGCCGACGCTCCCCGAGCAGGAGCCCGAGGAGGCGGAGGTGCGCCTGCCCGCGCCCACCGCCCCGCTCGCCGCGGCGGCCGCCGCAGCGGC
>NZ_MUNH01000484.1:0-4822 GCF_002154615.1 Streptomyces recifensis | reverse complement strand
GGCGAGGACGGGGATGGGTGAGCGGTAGCGGGAGAGGCGGCGGGCGGTGTCGCCGGACTGGGTGAAGGCGACGAGGAAGCGCGCCCCGAGGAAGTCCCCCATTTCGGCGGCCGCCCGCGCCACGGCCCCTCCCTGGGTGCGCGGCTTGTTCCGCTCGGTCAGCGGCGGCAGCCCCTTCGCCAGCATCTCCTCCTCCGCGGCCGCGACGATCTTCGCCATGGTGCACACGGCCTCGACGGCGTAGCGCCCCACGCTGGTCTCGGCGGACAGCATCACCGCGTCCGCGCCGTCGAGGACCGCGTTGGCCACGTCGGAGGCTTCCGCGCGGGTCGGCCGGGCGCTGTCGATCATCGAGTCGAGCATCTGGGTGGCGACGATGACCGGCTTGGCGTTGCGCTTGGCGAGCTTGACGGCGCGTTTCTGCACGATCGGCACCTGCTCCAGCGGCAGCTCGACCCCGAGGTCGCCCCGGGCGACCATGAGCCCGTCGAAGGCGGCGACGACGTCCTCGATGTTCTCCACGGCCTGCGGCTTCTCCACCTTCGCGATGACGGGCAGCCGGCGCCCCTCCTCCGCCATGATCCGGTGCACCTCGGCGGCGTCGCGCCCGCTGCGGACGAAGGAGAGGGCGACGACGTCGAAGCCGGTGCGCAGCGCCCAGCGCAGGTCGTCCTGGTCCTTCTTGGACAGGGCGGGGACGGAGACGGCGACACCGGGGAGGTTGATCCCCTTGTGGTCGGAGATCACGCCGCCCTCCACCACGCGGGTGCGCACGCGGGGGCCGTCCACCCCGGTGACCTCCAGGCAGACCCGGCCGTCGTCGACGAGCACGCGCTCACCGGGCCGGACGTCCTCCGCGAGACCGGCGTAGGTGGTGCCGCACTGGTGGCGGTCGCCCTGGACGCCTTCTTCGACGGTGATGGTGAAGGTGTCGTCGCGTTCGAGGAGTACGGGCCCTTCGGCGAAGGTACCGAGCCGGATCTTCGGACCTTGAAGATCGGCGAGGATTCCGACACTGCGGCCGGTCTCGTCGGCGGCCTCGCGAACGCGCTGGTAACGCGCCTCGTGTTCGGCGTGGGTGCCGTGGCTGAGGTTGAACCGGGCGACGTCCATTCCGGCCTCGACCAGTGCCTTGATCTGGTCGTACGAGTCGGTGGCGGGCCCCAGGGTGCAGACGATCTTTGCTCGGCGCATGGGTCGAGCCTATGGCTTACCGACGGGTAGAGAATTCGGGCGCCATGGCCACTCAACAACCATTGGGGAAAGGGTTATTGACAAGTGTTGAATTGTGCGATGAGCCGCTCCTATGAGCGATGTTTTTCGCGCGAGCGTTCTTTTGTCCGAGGGCGCCGCTAAAGCCGGGGCGGCACCAGCGTGAAGCGCGCGGTGACCTGCGCGGAGACCCACAATTGCGCGGGCTGGAGATCGAACGGCTGGGCGGATTCCGCCCCGTCGGCCCGACGGGCGGCCCGCCCGAAGGAGGAGACGTTGCGCGGCCGGTCGGCCCCGGTGTCGGCGAGTTCGGTCAGCGCGGCGAGGGATGTCCCGAGCGCGTCGGCGTACTCGCGGGCCCGCTGGAGGGCGTCGGCGACGGCGCGGCGGCGGGCCTCGGCGTGGGCCGGGGAGTCGGGGCGCAGCGACCACGAGGGGCCCTCCAGCTCGGTCAGCTCCAACTCGGCCAGCCGGGCGGTGAGTTCGCCGAGGACGGCGAAGTCGGTGATCTCGGCGTCGATGCGGACGACTCCCTGGTGGCTGCGCACCCGCTCGCCGCGGCCGCGTTCGCTGAGTTCGGGGGTGACACCGAGGGAGCCGGTGGTGAGCCCGGGCACCGCGTCGCCGTAGGACTTCAGGACGTCGAGCGCGGCGGTGTTGCGGCGGCCCAGGTCGTCGAGGGTGGCGCGGCGGTCGCGGCCGCGTGCGGTGACGGTGACGCCGATGCGGGCGATCTCGGCCTCGGTCTGGAACTCGGCCTCGCCCCGGACGGCGAGGAGCGGGGCGTCGGCGGTGCCGTACGCGGGGTTCGCCTCAGGGGTCATACGTCCCACTGTGTCATGTGTCCGGCGTACCGGCGGGGGGAGTTGACGGAAATCGGTCACCGGATCGCAACCTGGGGGGTCTGTTGCGACCTGTCATGGTCGGGCCACAATCTACGCGCGTTGTCGACCCCTTGCCGAGGAGACCGAGAGATGCCGTTCGACCGCCGGAAGTTCCTGAAGCAGTCCGCCGTCACCGGGGCGGGCGTGGCGATCGCGGGCGGGGCGGGCGCCCCGGCGGCCCGGGCGGCCGAAGCCGCCCCGGCGCCTCACGGGCACCACGAGAAGCGGTACGCGCTGACGGTCATGGGCACCACCGACCTGCACGGCCACGTCTTCAACTGGGACTACTTCAAGAACGCGGACTACAAGGACGCGGCGGGCAACGCCCAGGGCCTGGCCCGGATCTCGACGCTGGTGAACCAGGTCCGCGAGGAGAAGGGGCGCCGCAACACCCTGCTGCTGGACGCGGGCGACACCATCCAGGGCACCCCGCTGACGTACTACTACGCCAAGGTGGACCCGATCACCGCCGAGGGCGGCCCGGTGCACCCGATGGCGAAGGCGATGAACGCGATCGGGTACGACGCGGCGGCGCTGGGCAACCACGAGTTCAACTACGGCATCGAGACACTGCGCCGCTTCGAGCACCAGCTCGACTTCCCGCTCCTGGGTGCCAACGCGGTGGACGCCAAGACGCTGAAGCCGGCGTTCGCGCCGTACTACATGAAGCGGTTCCACGTGCCGGGCGCGCCGCCGGTGAAGGTCGCCGTGCTGGGTCTGACCAACCCCGGCATCGCCATCTGGGACAAGGCGTTCGTGCAGGGCAAGCTGGCCTTCGAGGGGCTCGAGGAGCAGGCCGCGAAGTGGGTGCCGAGGCTGAGGTCGATGGGCGCGGACATCGTGGTGGTCTCGGCGCACTCGGGCACCTCGGGCACGTCGTCCTACGGTGACCAGGTGCCGTACGTGGAGAACGCGGCGGCGAACGTGGCCCGGCAGGTGCCGGGGATCGACGCGATCCTGGTCGGGCACGCGCACCAGGAGATTCCGGAGCTCCGGGTCGTCAACGAGAAGTCGGGGAGGACGGTCGTGCTGTCGGAGCCGCTGTGCTTCGCGGAGCGGCTGACCCTGTTCGACTTCGAGCTGGTCTTCACGCGGGGCCGCTGGCAGGTGGAGTCGGTGAAGGCGTCCCTCAGGGACTCGCGGACGGTGGCGGACGACCCGAGGATCACCAAGCTGCTCTCCACGGAGCACGCGAAGGTGGTGAAGTACGTCAACCAGGTGGTGGGCCGGGCGACCGAGACGCTGACCACGGTGGAGGCGCGGTACAAGGACGCCCCGATCATCGATCTGATCACCAAGGTGCAGGAGGACGTGGTCAAGGCCGCGCTGGCGGGCACCGAGTACGCCTCGCTGCCGGTGCTGGCGCAGGCGTCGCCGTTCTCCCGGACGAGTGAGATCCCGGCGGGCGACGTCACCATCCGGGACCTGTCGGGTCTGTACGTGTACGACAACACGCTGGTGGCGAAGCTGCTGACGGGCGCGCAGGTGCGGGCGTACCTGGAGTTCTCGGCGCAGTACTACGTGCAGACCGCGCCGGGCGCGCCGGTGGACGTGGACAAGCTGACGAACGCGGCCGACCGCCCCGACTACAACTACGACTACGTGTCGGGGCTGTCGTACGACATCGACATCGCGCAGCCCGCCGGGTCGCGGATCAAGAACCTCACCTTCGGCGGGGCTCCGCTGGACGACGCGGCCCGGTTCGTGTTCGCGGTGAACAACTACCGGGCCAACGGCGGCGGCGCGTTCCCGTACGTGGCGTCGGCGAAGGAGCTGTGGTCGGAGTCGACGGAGATCCGGACCCGGATCGCGGAGTGGGTGACCGCGAAGGGTGTGCTGGACCCGGAGGACTTCGCGTCGGTGGACTGGAGGCTGACGCGGGCGGGCACGCCGGTGTTCTAGTAGGTCGATCGGGGTGGAGCCCCGGTGGCGGTGCGGGCCCGGTGGGCCGTGCCGTCGCCGGGGCTTCGGCGTTGCGGGTGCAGGCCGAAGGTGGTGAAGGCGGTCCGGGCGGGGAGCGGGTACTGCTCCTTGCCGGTCAGGGAGTTGAGGATGGTGGCGCTGCGCCAGGCGGCGAGTCCGAGGTCGGGGGCGCCGACGCCGTGGGTGTGCAGTTCGGCGTTCTGGACGTGGACGCGGCCGCTGACGGCGGGGTCGAGGACGAGCCGGAACTCGTCGTCGATCAGGGGGCGTCCGGCGCTGTCGCGGCGCAGGTGGGGGTCGAGCCCGGCGAGGAGGCCGTCGAGCGGGCGCATGCGGTAGCCGGTGGCGAGGACGACGGCGTCGGTGGCGAGGCGGGTGCGGCTGCCCTGGTCGAGGTGTTCCAGGTGGAGTTCGACCTGTCCGGTGCCGAGGCGTCCGGCGGTGCGGACCTGGACGCCGGGGGTGAGGACGGCGTCGGGCCAGCCGCCGTCGAGGGTGCGCCGGTACAGCTCGTCGTGGATGGCGGCGAGGGTGCCGGCGTCGACGGCCTTGTGGAGCTGCCACTGGGCGGCGACGAGCCGGTCGCGTACGGGCTCGGCGAGGGCGTGGAAGTAGCGGGTGTGGTCGGGGGTGAAGTGTTCCAGGCCGAGCTTGGAGTACTCCATGGGCGCGAAGGCGGCGGTGCGGCCGATCCAGTGCAGGTGTTCGCGTCCGGCCGGGCGGTGGCGGAGCAGGTCGAGGAAGACCTCGGCGCCGGACTGTCCGGAGCCGACCACGGTGACGTGTCCGGCGGCGAGCAGCGC
>NZ_MUNH01000483.1:0-5951 GCF_002154615.1 Streptomyces recifensis | reverse complement strand
GCGCAGCGGGGCGGACTCGGTGACGCGGTCGAGGCGTTCGGCGGGCCAGCGCGGGTCCAGCGGGACGTAGGCGGCGCCCGCGCGCAGGACGGCCAGGGCGGCGGTGACCTGGGCCGAGGAGCGGCCGAGCAGGATGCCGACCCCGTCCTCGGCGCCGGCCCCGGAGCCGGTCAGGGCCTTGGCCAGCCCGGTGGACAGCTCCTGGAGCTGCCCGTAGGTCAGCTCCTCGCCCGCGCCGGTGACGGCGATGGCGCCGGGGTGGTGCACGGCCTGCCGGGCCACCACGTCCGGCACGCTCAGGCTCCGCACGTTCAGCCGGAGTTCCGCGCCGCGTGCGGTCGCCAGCAGCCGTTCCCTCTCGCCCTCCAGCAGCAGCGGCAGGCCGTCGGCCGGTACGTCGAGGCCGTCCGCCATCCGGGTGAGCAGGCGGCGCATGCGCGCCACGGTCTGCTCGATCAGGGTGCGGTCGAGCAGCGCGGCGCGATAGCCGAAGGTGACGCGGAGGCTGTCCTGGCCGGGGGCGATGGTGAGGGTGAGCGGGTAGTGGGCCGCGTCGGTGCCCTCGATCCCGGCGACGGTGAGGCCGGCCATGCCCTGTTGGGCGGTGCGCAGGGCCTCGGCGTCGAGCGGGTAGTTCTCGAAGACGGCGAGGGTGTCGAAGAGCCGGTCCAGGCCGGCGGTCTCGCATATCTCGGTCAGCCCGACGTACTGGTGGCCCAGCAGCCGGGCCTGCTCCTCCTGGAGGCGGGTGAGCAGCGCGGCCAGTGACTCACCGGGTTCGGGGCGCAGCCGGACCGGGACGGTGTTGATGAACAGGCCGATCATCGTCTCGATGCCGGGGATCTCCGGCGGCCGCCCGGAGACGGTGGTGCCGAACACCACGTCGGAGCGTCCGGTGAGGTGGGCCAGGACCAGGCCCCAGGCGCCCTGGACCAGGGTGTTGAGGGTGAGCCGGGAGGCGCGGGCCGTCTCGCGCAGCCGGTGTGTGGTGTCCCGGTCCAGCTCCAGCACGAGGGTCTCGGGCAGCTCGGCGGAGTCGGGCCCCTGCGGCGCGCCCCGCCCGGCGAGCAGGGTCGGCGTCTCCAGCCCCGCCAGCGCCTCCCGCCAGGTGTTCAGCGTGGCCGCCCGGTCCTGCGCGGCCAGCCAGGCGAGGTAGGTGCGGTACGGGGTGACGCGGGGCAGCGTGAGGTCGTCGCCCTGGCGGGCGTACAGCTCGAACAGCTCGCGGACCAGCAGGGGGACGGACCAGCCGTCGAAGAGGAGGTGGTGGCTGGTCATCACCAGCCGATGCCGGCCCGGCCCGGTGTGGACGAGGGTGAACCGCATCAGGGGCGGCGTGGTGAGGTCGAACCGCCGGGTGCGGTCCGCGGCGAGGAACGTCTCCAGCGCCTCCGTCCCGTCCGCACCGTCGGCCGAGGTGAGGTCCAGCTCCTCCAGCGGTACGGGCACCTGCGCCGCGACCGCCTGGACGGGCTGGTCCAGGTCCTCGTGCAGGAAGCCGACCCGGAGGTTGGCGTGGCGGCGCAGCAGGGTGCCGATGGCGGAGCGCAGGGCGAAGACACTGACGGTGCCTTCGAGGTCGAACACGAACTGGGTGGTGTAGACGTCCACGGCCTGGGAGTCGTAGAGCGAGTGGAAGAGCATGCCCGCCTGCAACGGCGTCAAGGGCAGTACGTCCTCCAGCTGGAACCCGGTCACTTGCGTCCACCCCACTTGTTCTGAAGTCGGTCGATCTGGGCCTGGTCCAGGGAGACCAGGGGAAGGTCGGAGGGCGTGTATCCGCCCGCGTCGGGCTGTTCGGCGTGTTCGGCGACGGCGCGCAGGGCGCGGGCGAAGGCGTCGGCCAGGTCCGCCACGTCCTCCTCCTTCAGGAGGTCGCCGGGCCAGGCCCAGCGGGTGACGAGGACGGGTCCGTCGGGGCGGTCCTCGGTGTGCGCGTTGATGTCGACGACGTGGTGGACGGGCATGTCCGGGTCCTGGCTGCGCGGCTGGCCCCCGTCGGGCAGGACCTCCCAGTCGCCGTTGCTCCCGGCCGAACTCGTGTAGCGGCCCAGGTAGTTGAAGCCGATCTGCGGAGCTTCGGCGGTGAGCCGGTCGCGGGTGGCGGGGTTGAGGTGCCGGAGCATGCCGTAGCCCACGCCGTGGTCGGGTATCGCCCGGAGCTGTTCCTTGATCAGCTTGACGGCGCGGTCGATCAGGGTGGCGTCGAAGCGTCCGGGGTCCAGGACCCGGCCGGGTCCGGGATCGAGGCGCACCGGGTAGAGGCTGGTGAACCAGCCGACGGTGCGCGAGAGGTCGATGTGGTCGGCGAGCTGCTCCCGGCCGTGGCCCTCCAGGTCGATCAGGACGGCGGTGTCGTCCGTGCGGCCGGTGCCCCGGTCCTCCCGCCAGGCGCGGATCGCGAGGGCGAGCGCCGTGAGCAGCACGTCGTCCACCCCGGCGTGGAAGGCGGCCGGCGCGGTGGTGAGCAGCGGGCCGGTCCAGCGGGCGTCCAGCCGGGTGGTGATGGTCCGGGTGTGCTCGGCGGTGTCCCGCTCCGCGTCGAGGGGCCGGTGTCCGATGCGCGGGTCAGGGGTGCTCAGTACGCCTTCCCACAGCGGGAGTTCGCGTTCCCGTTCCGGCGTGCGGGCCTGGGCGGCGAGGAGGCGGGCCCAGCTCCGGTACGGCGTGGCGACGGACGGCAGCGGCGACGGCGTGCCGGTGACCGTCCGCCAGGCGGCGGCGAGGTCGGCGCCGAGCACCCGCCAGGAGACGGCGTCGACGGCCAGGTGGTGGACCACGATCAGCAGTCGGCCGGGGGTGGCCGGGCCCGCGTCGCCCCAGACGGCCTCGATGACCTGGCCGTCGGCGGGCCGCAGCCGGGCGCGGGCCTGTTCGCCCGCCCCGGCGAGCGCGGCGGTCGCGGCGGCCGCGTCCAGCCCGGTGATGTCGAGCCGGGTGAGGCGCTTGCGCGCCTGTACGGAGCCGGGCGGCTGCGCGTACAGGAACGGCTCCTCCTCGGTGGAGCGGGTGACCCGCATCCGGAGCATGTCGTGGTGGTCGATGAGGAGTTGGAGGGCGGCAACGAGGGACTCCTCGTCGGCGTCGGCCGGGGTGCGCAGGACGGCGGACTGGTTGTAGCCGTCCGTGGGGCCGGGCCGCTCCAGGAACCAGGCCGCGATCGGCGTGGGCGGCATCTCGCCGGTGCCCGCCTCGGCGGGTTCGGCCGAGTCCGCCGTCAGCACGGTGGCGACGGCCGCGATGGCCTCCGGCGTGCGGTGCACGAAGACGTCCCGCGGGGTGACGGCGAGCCCGGCCTGCCGGACCCGGCTGACGAGCTGGATGGAGAGGATGCTGTCGCCGCCGAGCGCGAAGAAGTCGTCGTCGGTGCGGACCGTGGCCGCCCGCAGCACGGAGCCGAACACCTCGCACAGCACGCGCTCCCGTTCGGTACGGGGCTCCCCGCCCGGCCGGCTGCCGGTGCTGCGGGCCGGCGCGGGCAGGGCGCGCCGGTCGGTCTTGCCGTTGGTCATCAGCGGTAGCGCGTCGAGGTGCACGAAGACGGCGGGCGTCATGTACGGCGGCAGCACGTCGGCCAGCCCCCGGCGCAGCGCGTCGTCGGTCACGTCGGCCGCTCCCCCGCCGGGCACGACGTAGGCCACCAGCCGGCGTTCGCCCGGCTGGTCCTCGCGCACGACGGCGCAGGCTGCGGTGACGCCGGGCAGCGCGGCGAGCGCGGTCTCGATCTCCCCGAGCTCGATGCGGAAGCCGTTCAGCTTGACCTGGTCGTCGGCGCGGGAGACGTAGGTGAGCAGGCCGTCCGCGTCACGCCGGACGAGGTCGCCGGTGCGGTACATCCGGCTTCCGGCGGGCCCGTACGGGTCGGCGACGAAGCGGGTGGCGGTGAGCCCGGCCCGGCCCAGGTAGCCGCGCGCCAGTCCGTCGCCGGCGATGTACAGCTCACCGGTGACACCGGGCGGCACGGGCTGGAGGCGGGCGTCGAGGACGTGGGCGCGGGTGTTGTCGACGGGGCGCCCGAGCGGCACGCTCCCCTCGGCGGTGTCGGTGTCGTCGTCGGTGTGGTGGTGGGCGGTGGCGTCGATGGTGGTCTCGGTGGGCCCGTACAGGTTGTGCGGCTCGGCCCGCCAGCTGTCCCGGACCCGCCGGGCCAGGGTGCGCGGCAGGGGTTCGCCGCCGCAGAGCACGGCCCGCAGCGTCGTCGGCGCTTCCTCGCCGGCCGTCTCGGTGAGCACCAGCGAGAGGTGCGAGGGCACGAACTGGGCGATCGTGACGCCCAGTTCGCGCGCCCGGCGGAGCAGCCCGGCGGGGTCGTGGTTGAGGGCGGCCGGTACCGGGCAGGTGGAGCCGCCGTGCAGCAGGGGCAGCCAAGTCTCCCACACCGAGGCGTCGAAGCTGGGCGAGGTCCGGGCGAGGACCCGGTCGGCGCCGGTGAGGGCGAGGTGGCCGGCCATCCACGCCATGTGGTTGGTGAGCGAGGCGTGGGTGACGACGACCCCCTTGGGGCGGCCGGTGGAGCCCGAGGTGTAGATGACGTACGCCGCGTCGCGCGGGTCGGGCCCGGTGGCGGGCGGCGCGGTGTGCCCGGTGGACCAGGCGGCCCGGTCGTCCAGCGTGAGGACCGGAACGGCCAGTTGGCGGCCGCGGACGCGGTGGGCGTGGGTGAGCAGGAGGACCGGGCGGGCGTCGGACAGGGTGAAGGCGATGCGCGCCTCGGGGTGTTCCAGGTCGATGGGCAGATAGGCGGCGCCGGCCTTGGTGACGGCGAGCATCGCCACGACCTGGTCGGCGGTGCCCTCCAGGGCGAGGGCGACGAGGTCGCCCCGGCCGATGCCCCGGCCGCGCAGGTGGTGCGCGAGGTCGCCGGAGAGCTGGTCGAGTTCGGTGAAGGTGAGGGTGCGGTCGGCCCCGCGTACCGCGACGGCGTCCGGGGTGCGGGCGCACTGTGCGCGGAACGCCTCCGGTGCCGTCCGCGCGGCCACCGGGCGGACCGGCCCGAGTGCCGCCCGCTCCAGCCGCTCCCGCTCGGACGCGCCCAGTACCTCGCTCTCGTGCACCCGCTGGCCGGGGTCGGCCGCGAGGGAGGCGAGGAGGCGGGTCAGCCGGTCGGCGAGGGCGTGCGCGGTGGCGTGGTCGAACAGCTCGGTGGAGAACTCCAGCACCCCGTCGAGGCCGGTGGGGTGCCCCGCGCTGTCCTCGGTCTCGGTGAAGGTGAAGGTCAGGTCGAACTTGCTGATGCCGGTGCGCACCGGATGCTCGGAGACGGTGAGGCCGGGCAGCTCGATGTCTGCGCCGGCCGTGTTCTGGAGTACCAGCATGGTCTGGAACAGCGGGTGGTGGTTCTGCGCCCGCTCCGGGCTGAGGGCGTCCACCAGCCGCTCGAAGGGCACGTCCTGGTGGTCGTAGGCGGCGAGGTCGAACTCCCGCACGCGATCCAGCACTTCGTCGAAGGTGGGGTCGCCGGTGAGGTCGGTGCGCAGCACCAGGGTGTTGACGAAGAAGCCGACCAGGTCGTCCAGGGCCTCGTCGGTGCGGCCGGCGACGGCGGTGCCGAGCGGGATGTCCTCTCCGGCGCCGTGCCGGGACAGCAGCACGGCGAGGGCGGCCTGCAGCACCATGAAGAGGCTGCACCCGCGGGCGCGGGCGAGCGCGGCGAGGGCCTGGTGGGTGCCGGCGTCCACGGGGAAGGCTAACGCGTCACCGCGGTGCCCGGTGACCGCCGGGCGCGGCCGGTCGCCGGGCAGCTCCAGCAGCTCGGGCGCCCCGGCCAGCGCCTCGCGCCAGTAGGCGAGTTGCCGGGCGGCCCGGCTGTCCGGGTCCTCCTCGTCGCCGAGCAGCGCGTGCTGCCACAGCGTGTAGTCGGCGTACTGGACGGCGAGGTCGGTCCAGCCCGGCTCCTCGTGCGCGAGCCGTGCCCGGTACGCCTCGCCGAGGTCGCGGGCGAGCGGGGCGAG
>NZ_MUNH01000482.1:9432-9602 GCF_002154615.1 Streptomyces recifensis | reverse complement strand
CCGCGCCCGGGCCGCTCACCCCGGAGGAGGCCCGCGCGGTCGCCTCCTGGGACCGCGACCTCGACGCCCTCGCCGGGGAACTGATGCGCGCCCGGCGCGGTGTCATCGACGTACCGCTGCCCGCCGTCCTCACCGCCACCCAGATGCTCCGGCTGGCCGAGGACCCCGAC
>NZ_MUNH01000482.1:0-9405 GCF_002154615.1 Streptomyces recifensis | reverse complement strand
CGCCGAGATCGCCGACGAGGCCGACCTCGAAGCCCTCAAGGAGGCCTTCGAGCGCACCGAGTACGCCCGGCGCACGCCGTACCGGGTCGAGGTCCCCGTACAGCTCACCCTCGCCGGGCGGGTCGTGCGCGGCCGGATCGACGCCGTCTACAAGGACGGCGAGGGCGCGGACGCCACGTACGAGATCCTCGACTGGAAGACCGGCCGCACGCGCGGCGCCGACCCGCTCCAGCTCGCCGTGTACCGGCTGGCCTGGGCGGAGCAGCAGGGCATCCCGCCGGAACGGGTCACGGCCGCGTTCCTGTACGTGCGTACCGGGGAGGTGGACCGCCCGGACCCGCTGCCCGGCCGAAAGGAGCTGGCGCGACTGCTCGAAGGGGAGCGAACCGGGGCGAGGGGGACACCGGGGTGTGACGAACCGCCCGCCGAGGATGTCCGCGCGGGCCGATAGGCTCGTGAGCATGAGCCAGACCCCGGACAGCGCCGTCCACGCGTACATCGAACGACACCGCGCCGCCTTCCTCGACGACCTTGCCGCCTGGCTGCGCATCCCGTCCGTGTCCGCCCAGCCGGAACACGCCCCCGATGTCCGCCGCAGCGCCGACTGGCTCGCCGGGAAACTCACCGCGACCGGCTTCCCGGTGGCCGAGGTCTGGCCCACCCCCGGCGCCCCGGCCGTCTACGCCGAATGGCCCTCGGGCGACCCCGAGGCCCCCACCGTGCTGGTCTACGGCCACCACGACGTGCAGCCCGCCGCCCGCGCGGACGGCTGGGACACCGACCCCTTCGAGCCCGTCGTACGAGGAAACCGCCTCCACGCGCGCGGTGCCGCCGACGACAAGGGCCAGGTGTTCTTCCACACACTCGGCGTCCGCGCCCACCTCGCCGCGACCGGCCGTACCGCGCCCGCCGTCAACCTCAAGCTGCTGATCGAGGGCGAGGAGGAGTCCGGCTCCCCGAACTTCCGCGCCCTGGTCGAGGAGCACGCCGACCGCCTCGCCGCCGACGCCGTGATCGTCTCCGACACCGGCATGTGGTCCGAGGACACCCCCACGGTGTGCACGGGCATGCGGGGCCTCGCCGAGTGCGAGATCCGGCTGTACGGCCCCGACCAGGACATCCACTCCGGCTCCTTCGGCGGTGCCGTGCCCAATCCGGCCACCGCCGCCGCCCGCCTGGTCGCAGCCCTGCACGACGAGCACGGGCGCGTGGCCGTCCCCGGCTTCTACGACGGCGTCGTGGAGCTGACCGAGCGCGAGCGCGACCTCTTCGCCGAGCTGCCCTTCGACGAGGCCGAGTGGCTGCGCACCGCAAAGTCGCACGCGGCCCACGGCGAGGCCGGGTACAGCACCCTGGAGCGCATCTGGGCCCGCCCGACCGCCGAGGTCAACGGCATCGGCGGCGGCTACCAGGGCGCCGGCAGCAAAACGATCATTCCTTCCACGGCCGTGGTGAAGCTGTCCTTCCGGCTGGTCGCCGGTCAGGATCTCGGCGCCGTCGAGAAGGCCGTACAGGACTGGGCCGAGCGGCAGGCGCCCGCAGGCATCCGGCTGGAGATCGACTTCAGCCCGGGTACGCGCCCCTGCCTCACCCCGCTCGACCACCCCGCACTGCAGTCCGTCGCCCGCGCGATGGGCCGCGCCTTCGGCAAGCCCGTGCGCTTCACCCGGGAAGGAGGCTCCGGTCCCGCCGCCGACCTCCAGGAGGTGCTGGGCGCCCCGGTCCTCTTCCTCGGCATCTCCGTCCCCTCCGACGGCTGGCACGCCCCCAACGAGAAGGTCGAGCTTGACCTGCTCTTCAAGGGCGTCGAGACCAGCGCCCACCTGTGGAGCGACCTCGCCGAGAACTGGCGCCGCGCACCCTGCTGAACAGCCGCCGTTCGGGAACGGCACCGCGCGCCGGGCACACTGGAAGGACCGCCCGGCCCGGCCGCCCCCGCCCGGCCGCGGTGCCCCTGACCCGTATCCCGTTGAACCGCCCGCCGAACCGACCGTTCCATTGGGGGAGTTGGAAGCACCAGTGACCACCCGGACCGACCACACCGCTGACCGACCCATCTCGCTCACCGCCCCGAGCGGCATCGACCGAGCCGCCCACCACCGGCTCGACGAAGCCTGGCTCGCGGCGGCGTGGAGCCACCCCACGACCCGCTGCTTCGTGGTCTCCGGCGGCCAGGTGCTCATCGACGAGACGCCCGACGGGCGCACCGAACTCGTCATGACCCCCTCCTTCGAGGCCCCCCTCACCGAGGCCCACCGCTACTTCCTGGGCGAGGACGAGGACGGCGTCAGCTACTTCGCGCTTCAGAAGGACTCCCTGCCCGGCCGCATCGACCAGTCCGCACGCCCCGCCGGACTGCGCGAGGCGGGCCTGCTGCTCTCCCCGCGCGACGCCGGGCTGATGGTGCACGCGGTCGGCCTGGAGAACTGGCAGCGCACCCACCGCTTCTGCTCCCGCTGCGGCGAGCGCACCGTCATCGCCGCCGCCGGGCACATCCGGCGCTGCCCCGCCTGCGGCGCCGAGCACTACCCGCGCACCGACCCGGCGGTGATCATGGCGGTCACCGACAACCAGGACCGCATCCTGCTCGGCCGCCAGGTGCACTGGCCCGAGGGCCGCTTCTCCACGCTGGCCGGGTTCGTCGAGCCCGGCGAGTCCATCGAGCAGTCGGTGCGCCGCGAGGTGTTCGAGGAGGCGGGCATCACGGTCGGCGAGGTCGAGTACGTCGCCAGCCAGCCCTGGCCGTTCCCGTCCAGCCTGATGCTGGGCTTCTTCGCCCACGCCACCTCCACCGAGATCGACGCCGACGGCGAGGAGATCGAGGAGGCCCGCTGGTTCTCCCGCGACGAGCTGGGCGCGGCCTTCGAGTCCGGCGAGGTGCTGCCGCCCTACGGCATCTCCATCGCCGCGCGGCTGATCGAGATGTGGTACGGCAAGCCGCTGCCGACCCGGAGCGCCTTCTAGACGCGAGAAACCCCGGCCGCCCTGTGCACGGGCGGCCGGGGTTCCGGCGGTTCTGGCGGTCAGGCGCCGAGGGCCTGCTTCACCTGGGCGAGACTCGGGTTGGTCATGACGACCTCGGAGCCACCGCCGACGGGCACGACGCGCACGGTCGGCACCGTCTGGTTGCCGTCGTTCGCCTTCTCCACGAACGTGGCGGACTCCGGGTCGTGCTCGATGTTGATCTCGGTGAAGGGGATGCCCTCCCGGTCGAGCTGGCCCTTCAGCCGGCGGCAGTAACCGCACCAAGTCGTGCTGTACATCGTCACAGTGCCCTGCATGTCTCGCGCTCCTCAGGCGGCCGGGGGGTATGTCCTACGTCGTGCACTGGGCAAACGCGGGAGACCCGACGTGCATTCCCACGGATGTGATGCCCGCCGCACGCGGCCGCTGTGACACCCGCCGCATTAAAACGACTATCGGGGCCCGCCTGTGGACAATCGACGCGATGGTCCCGGCCGACCTGGCAGCATGGCCATGTGACAGCAGCAACGCCCTCCCCTCTCTTCCCGCGGACCCCGGACTCGGCCGACGCGGTGCTCGAAGGGCTCGACCCCGAGCAGCGCGAGGTCGCCACCGCCCTGCACGGGCCGGTGTGCGTCCTGGCCGGAGCGGGCACGGGCAAGACCCGCGCGATCACCCACCGCATCGCGTACGGGGTGCGCTCGGGCCTCCTGACGCCTTCCAGCGTGCTCGCCGTCACCTTCACCAACCGGGCCGCGGGCGAGATGCGCGGCCGGCTCCGCCAGCTCGGCGCCCAGGGCGTGCAGGCCCGCACCTTCCACTCCGCCGCGCTCCGCCAGCTTCAATACTTCTGGCCGAAAGCGATCGGCGGCGGGCTGCCCCGGCTGGTCGACCGCAAGATCCAGCTGGTCGCCGACGCGGCCGCGGCCTGCGGCCTCCGCCTGGACCGGGGCGAGCTGCGGGACGCCACCGCCGAGATCGAGTGGTGCAAGGTCACCCAGACCGTCCCCGCCGACTATCCCTACGCGGCCGTGAAGGCGGGCCGCGAGACCCCGCGCGACCCGGCCGAGATCTCCCACCTCTACGCGGCCTACGAGAACCTCAAGCGCGACCGCGCCGTCATCGACTTCGAGGACGTGCTGCTGCTGACCGTCGCCGTCCTCCAGGACCGGCACGACATCGCCGACCAGGTACGCGCCCAGTACCAGCACTTCGTGGTGGACGAGTACCAGGACGTCAGCCCGCTCCAGCAGCGGCTGCTCGAACTGTGGCTCGGCGACCGCGACAGCCTGTGTGTCGTCGGAGACGCCAGTCAGACCATCTACTCGTTCACGGGTGCAACCCCCGACCATCTCCTCGACTTCCGGCTCCGCCACCCCGGCGCCACCGTGGTCAAGCTGGTCCGGGACTACCGCTCCACCCCCCAGGTGGTCCGCCTCGCCAACGGGCTGCTCGCCCAGGCCCACGGCCGCGCCGCCGACCACCGGCTGGAACTGGTCTCCCAGCGCGCCCAGGGTCCCGAACCCGTCTACACCGAGTACACCGACGAGCCCGCCGAGGCCGAGGGCGCCGCCCGCCGCATCCGTGAGCTGATCGCCGCCGGGACGCCGGCCGCCGAGATCGCCGTCCTGTTCCGCACCAACTCCCAGTCCGAGACCTACGAGCAGGCCCTGGCCGACGCCGGCGTCCCGTACCAGTTGCGCGGCGCCGAGCGCTTCTTCGACCGGCCCGAGGTGCGCAAGGCGGGTGTCGCCCTGCGCGCCGCCGCCCGCTTCGGCGGCAACGACTCCCTGCTCGACGAGGCGGTCGACCTGCCCTCCCAGGTCCGCGCTGTGCTCTCCGGCGAGGGCTGGAGCAGCGAACCCCCGGCCGGCTCCGGCGCCGTCCGCGAACGGTGGGAGTCGCTGGCCGCGCTGGTCGCCCTCGCCCACGACTTCGCCGCCGCGCACCCCGAGGCCACCCTGAGCGACCTGGTCGCGGAGCTGGACGAGCGGGCCACCGCCCAGCACGCCCCGACCGTCCAGGGCGTCACCCTCGCCTCGCTGCACGCGGCCAAGGGCCTGGAGTGGGACGCCGTCTTCCTGGTCGGCGTCGCCGAGGGCATGCTGCCGATCACCTACGCCAAGACCGACGAGCAGATCGAGGAGGAACGCCGTCTCCTCTACGTCGGCGTCACCCGCGCGCGGGAACGGCTCCATCTCTCCTGGTCCCTCGCCCGCTCGCCCGGCGGCAGGGCGGGCCGCAAGCCGAGCCGCTTCCTCGACGGACTGCGGCCCGGCTCCACCGCCACCGTCGGCCGCGCGGCGACCGGCACCGGCGGCGTCGAGCGCGGCACCCTCGGCGGCCTCCCGGCCGCGCCCCGGCGCGCCCAGCGTTCCCCGGCCCGCTGCCGGGTCTGCGGGCGCACCCTCACCGACGCCGGCGAGATGAAACTGATGCGCTGCGAGGACTGCCCCTCCGACATGGACGAGGGCCTGTACGAGCGGCTGCGGGAGTGGCGGGCGGTGGAGGCGGGACAGAGCGGGCAGCCGGACTTCTGCGTCTTCACCGACCGCACCCTGATGGCCATCGCCGAGACCCGCCCCGACTGCGCGGCCGAACTCTCCCGCATCCCTGGCGTCCTGGACCGCAAGCTGCGCCGCTACGGCACCGACGTACTGGCCATCTGCGCAGGCCAGGAGGTCGGAACCGCCCCCGCGAACGCGGCCGGGACCACTGATCGGAACTCGTCGCAAAAATAGTTTGCGCCCGCGCCAGGAATCCCCATAGGTTCTAGGCACGGAAACGGCGGCCTTCTCGAAGGCTGTGAATCCGTGCTGTACTTCCATATCCGAGGACCGATTCACCCCGGTCCCCAAGACGCCGAGAGGAGGCGAGCCCAATGATCAGCATCGAGACCATCATCACCAGCCCGGTCAAAATGACCGATCGTCCGGCCGTCTCCCTGTGCATGCTCGGCGCGCCCTCCCAGGGCACCGGTCTGTCCGGCATTCGTGCCGCCCGTCCGGCCTCCTCGCTGCTCTCCGTGGACCTCCCTGTCCGCGAGCGCAATGAGCGACCGACCAAGGCACTGGCAGCGGTAGAGGCACAGGCGCAGGGCGCCTATGCCTTCGCGGCGGCCGGTGCCGGATTCCGCAAGCAGACGCAGCACCACCAGATGTGGGCCTTCCGTGGGCCAGAACCCTGGAGTGATCCAGCCTGATCGCCGATCAGGCAGGCGCCTTCAGGGCCGCGGAACCCCATCCGGGAACCGCGGCCCTTCTGTTTTCCCCGAACAGGGAGAACACCCCGAAGACGCCTCGGGACAACAAAAGAGAACCCGGTACCCAGCCGACACCCGGTCCACCGACCGGAACGACCAGACGAGGAAAACACCCCGTGCAACTCGAAGCGCACGCCCCGTCAGTACCGCCTTCACAAGCGATCACTCAGCTCGGCTCCACGGAGGACCCCGCCTTGCTCCCCCTCACCGCGCTCACCGCGCTCGACGACGCCATCGAGAACCTCGGCGTGCCCGTCCCCTGCCGTTCCTACGACCCGGAGGTCTTCTTCGCCGAGTCGCCGGCCGATGTCGAGTACGCCAAGTCGCTCTGCCGCACCTGCCCGCTGGTCGAGGCCTGCCTCGCCGGGGCCAAGGAGCGCCGGGAGCCCTGGGGCGTCTGGGGCGGGGAGCTGTTCGTCCAGGGCGTCGTCGTCGCCCGGAAGCGGCCGCGTGGCCGCCCGCGCAAGAACCCGGTCACGGCATGAACATCGCACGCATGCACCCCGCAGGAACGATCGACCGTCCCCTCACGCACGACCCCAAGAAGCAGGCCCCGATGAAGCCGTCCACCAGCGAGCCCACCGGCTCGGCGACCCCAGACCTCGAAAACCGTGGCGTGACAGGCTCGCGCCAGACGAACAGGACCCGCGAAATGCAACTCATCCCAGAAGCCCTGGCTCGTGCGCATATGCACGAGCGCCTGCACGACGCCCAGCGGGAGCGCCGGGCCATGAGCCTGGCCACCGCCCGGCGGATGCAGCGCCGGGCGGAGCGCGCCTCCCTGCGTGCCCGCCGTGCGCTCGCCGTCGCCGTCATGCAGTAGGCGCCGCCCTCGACGCGCACTGAGCGCACCCACCCGAAGCGGCGGCCTCCCGGCTCAGGGAGGCGAAGTCTTCCCCTCGGGGGCCGGTCCGGCCGAACGGACCGGCCCCCGAGGCATGCCCCCCGCCGGGCCTACGGTTCCACCGGGCCCGCGCCTCCGCGCCGGACCTATGCCTCCGCCGCGGGCTCCTCCGGCAGGTCCTCCTCCGCTTCCTCCGCCTCGGCCCGCAACGCCTCGGACTCCAGCGAGTCCGCGTCCGGACCGAACCCCGGCAGCCACTCCTCCAATTCCTCCCGCAGCCGCACCGTCGCGCCCAACTGGCACAGCACACCGATGGTGCTCAGCGTGACCCGGTGGATCAGCAGATAGGACGGCGGCAGATTGAGCTGCTTGCCGAGCTGGTACGCGGGGGAGCGGGGGTCGGCGACGCGGGCCGCCTGGCCGCGCATCCAGGACCGGGCGAAGGTGAAGGTGTCCACCTGCGCGGGCTCGATGATCGGCAGCAGGTAGTCGAGGACGGCGTCGGGGTCCAGGTCCATGGACTCCTTGATGAACCCCTCCTCGCAGAGCATCTCGTAGACCGGCTCGGCGTCCCCGTCCAGCGTCATCCGCAGCGCCACCCCGATGGTCGGGGGCAGCCCGCCGGGGAGCCGGTCCACCGTGCCGAAGTCCAGCACGCCCAGCCGCCAGCCGTCCTCACCGTCGGTGCCCGCCGGCAGCAGCCGGAAGTTGCCCGGATGCGGGTCGGCGTGCAGCAGGCCGGTGCGGGCCGGGCCGGAGAAGAGGAAGCGCGCCAGCAGTTGCCCGGCCCGGTCGCGCTGCTCCTCGGTGCCGCCGGAGATGATCTCCGACAGCGGGATGCCGTCGATCCACTCGGTCACCAGCACCTGGTCGCACTGGTGCACCACCGCCGGGACCACTACGTCCGGGTCGTCCGCGAACTCCGCCGCGTGCGCGGCCTGCGCCTGCGCCTCCAGCTCGTAGTCCAGCTCCTCGGAGACCCGGTCCTTCAGCTCCGCGATCAGCGGCTTGATGTCCATGCCGGGGATCAGCGGCCCCAACAGGCGGGCGAACCGACTGAGTTGACCAAGATCCGAGAGCAGGGCCTCGCCGGCGCCCGGATACTGGACCTTGACCGCGACCTCCCGGCCGTCGTGCCACACCGCCCGGTGCACCTGGCCGATGGAGGCCGCCGCCGAGGGCTTGTCCTCGAACTCCAGGAACAGCTCCCGCCAGTCCTCGCCCATCCGCTCCGCCAGTACGGCGTGCACCGTACGGGTCGGCATCGGGGGCGCCGCCTCCTGGAGCTTGGTCAGCGCGGCACGGTAGGGCCCGGCGACCTCCTCGGGGAGCGCGGACTCGAAGACGGACAGCGCCTGCCCGAACTTCATCGCCCCGCCCTTCAGCTCGCCGAGGACCTTGAAGAGCTGCTCGGCCGTGCGCTGCTGAAGCTCCCGCCCCACCAGCTCGGCCGACTCGCCCACGATCCGCTTGCCCAGCCCCCAGGTGGCCCGGCCGGCGAAGCCGAGCGGGAGCGCGGCGAGCTTCGCGGTCCGGGTGACCGCCTTCCGGGGAAGATCAGACATGCGCCCTCCAAGTCCCTGTCGGCCGCGCCGCGCCGGTCTCGCGTCGTCGCTCGGCCGACGGCCGTTGCACCGCCATTGTCGCGCGCGCCGGCCCTCGCGTTGAGGAGTGCTCCCCCTCCGCTTCCTCCCCGGCCCGCGCCGGGGTGCTTCCCCTTTTCCTCTCCTTCGCCCCGCAGCCGCATGCCGGATGCGGGGCGACGGGATGAGCGTCCCAGGTCAGAGCGGGTAGGGCTGCCTCCCAGCGGGTGCCGGTGGCCGTAGGTTCGCCCCCGTCGAGGAAGCTCAGGGCGTGCGCCGCGGCGAGTCCGGCGACCGCCGTGGCGAGGGTCAGATCACAGGCCCCCACCCGGCGCGCCCGGCCCGAACGCCACTGGGTGATCAGCCGGGGCCATGCCGCGTCCTCGTCGGTGCGGTGCTGCTGAAGACAGCCGGCGCACCCCGTCCGGCCGGGCAGCACCAGCGGTCCGACGACACCGGTCCCCTCCACCACCCCCGCGTAGAGATGGGGAGTACCGGAGATCATGAGGGGCTCGGCGAGGAACGGGTCCGGGGCGTGCACCGCCACCTCGTCACGCGGGGCGAGGACCACCAGGGACAGGCCTGGCTCCTCCTCTTGGCCGGGCCCGCAGAGTCTGCCGTGGCGGGTCCGGCGCGGGGGGCGGTCCGGTGCCGCACGGCGCACCGCCGTCCGCGCGGCCTCGTCCCGCCGCTCGCCCGCCGCCTCCGCCGGCAGCCCGCCCGGCGCCACGTCCCACGGCTGCACCCGGCCC
>NZ_MUNH01000481.1:0-2296 GCF_002154615.1 Streptomyces recifensis | reverse complement strand
CTGTTGCCGAGGTCGCGCCGGGAGCGAGGAGGGGACATGGAGACGGAGGCCGAGGAGCCGCCCCGGCACCGGCGGACGTTCACCTTCCCCAGCGCGCTCACGGTGCTCGCCGTCGTCACGATCGCCGTCTGGCTGCTCGCCTTCCTCGTCCCGCCGGGCCAGTACGACCGGGACGCGGCGGGCGCCCCCGTGCAGGGGACGTACCACCGCGTCTCCTCCGGGGAGTCCGTCGTCGACCGGCTCAACGACCTCTTCCTCTCCCCGGTCAACGGGCTGTACGGGCTGAGGGACCCGAAAACCGGGCTGGTGGGGCCGGACCTGGCGGGGGAGCTGTACGGCGCGGCGGGGGTGTTCCTGTTCGTGCTGGCCATCGGCGCGTTCATCACCGTCGTGTTCGCCACCGGCGCGCTCGACCGGGGCATCGCCCGGCTCGCGCACCGGCTGCGGGAGCGGGGCGCGCTGCTGATCGCCGGGATCATGGTGGTCTTCTCGGTGCTCGGCACCGTGGAGGGCTTCGCCGAGGAGACCCTCGGCTTCTACGGCCTGATCGTGCCGCTGATGCTCGCCCTCGGCTACGACCGGATGGTGGCCGTCGGCACGATCATCCTGGGCGCGGGCATCGGCGTGCTGTGCTCGACGGTGAACCCCTTCGCCACCGGGGTGGCCTCCTCGGCCGCCGGCATCTCCCTCGGTGACGGCATCGCGCTGCGGTTCGTGATGTGGGTGGTGCTGACGGCGGTGACGGTCGCCTACGTCATCCGGTACGCCCGGCGGGTACGGCGGGACCCGGCCCGCTCCCTCACCGGCTTCCTGCCCGGCGACCGCGAGCACGCCACCGAGGCGCCGGACGCCGAGCCGGAACTGACCGGGCTGCACCGGGCGGTGCTGACCACGATGGTCCTGGTCTTCGCGTTCATGATCTTCTCCGTGGTGCCCTGGTCCAGCGCCCTCACCGGCAACGCGGACGCCACCCCGTACGCGTTCGAGCTGGACTGGTCCTTCCCGCAGCTCGCCGCGCTGTTCATCTGCGCGGCCGTGCTGGTCGGGCTGGTGGCGCGGATGGGGGAGCAGCGGCTCAGCTCCACCATCGTGCAGGGCGCGGCCGACTTCATCTCGCCCGCGCTGGTCATCGTGCTGGCCCGCGGCGTCACCGTGATCATGAACAACTCCAGGATCACCGACACCGTGCTGCACTCCATCGAGGGCGTGGTGCGGGGGACCTCGTCCGGTGTCTTCGCGGTCATCGTGTTCGTGGTGAACCTGCCGCTGGCCTTCCTGATCCCCTCCACCTCCGGCCACGCCACGCTCGCCATGCCGATCCTCGCCCCGCTGGCGGACTTCGCCGGGGTGTCCCGCGCGGTCGCGGTCACCGCCTGGCAGGCGTCCAGCGGCTGGATGAACCTGTGGGTGCCGACCACCGCCGTCGTCATGGGCGGTGTCGCGCTCGCCAAGGTGGGCTACGACAAGTACCTGCGGTTCGCGTGGCCGCTGCTGGCCGTGCTGTTCGCGCTGATCTGCGGGTTCCTCGCACTGGGCGCGGCGTTCACCTGACCGGACTGGCCTACCGTGAAGGGCATGGACGACAGCGGTGGTCTCGCCCGGCTGGACCGGCGCGTGAGCGAGTGCCGGGCCTGCCCGCGGCTGGTGGAGTGGCGCGAGGAGGTGGCCCGTACCAAGCGGGCCGCGTTCGCGGACTGGACGTACTGGGGGCGCCCGGTACCCGGCTACGGCCCCGCCGACGCCCGGCTGGCGATCATCGGGCTGGCGCCCGCCGCGCACGGCGGCAACCGCACCGGCCGCATGTTCACCGGCGACCGCTCCGGCGACGTGCTCTACCAGGCCCTCTACGACCTGGGCCTCGCCTCCCAGCCGACCTCCGTCGCCCTCGACGACGGGCTCGAACTGTACGGCGTCCGCGTCACCGCCCCCGTGCACTGCGCCCCGCCCGCCAACAAGCCGACGCCCGGCGAGCGCGACACCTGCCGGCCCTGGCTGGTGCAGGAGCTGAAGCTGCTCCGGCCGACGCTCCGGGCCGTCGTCGTGCTCGGCGCCTTCGGCTGGCAGGCGGCCCTGCCCGCGCTCACCGAGGCGGGCTGGACCGTACCCCGCCCCCGCCCCGCCTTCGGCCACGGCACCCACGTCCCGCTCGAAGGCGGCCTCGACCTCTACGGCTGCTTCCACGTCAGCCAGCGCAACACCTTCACCGGCCGCCTCACGCCCCGGATGCTCCGCGAGACCCTGGGGACGGCGGCCCGGGCGGCGGGGCTGGTCTAGGGTCTTTCGTTTGGATCAGGCC
>NZ_MUNH01000480.1:0-6823 GCF_002154615.1 Streptomyces recifensis | reverse complement strand
GCGCTCGCCGCGCTGCCCGGCCTGGCCGGTGCGCTGGCGCCGGACGCGGTGCTCGCCGACACGCTGTCCGTGAAGCAGGCCGTCACCCGCGCCGTACGCGAACACGCCCCCGGCGTCCAGGCGGTCGGCCTCAACCCGATGTTCGCGCCCGCGCTCGGCTTCGCCGGCCGTCCGGTCGCCGCCGTGGTGGTCCACGACGGACCCGGCGTCGCATCGGTGCTGGAGCTGATCGAGGGGTGGGGCGCCAGTGTCGTACGCGTCGACGCCGCCGAGCACGACCGGCTCGCCGCCGCCTCCCAGGCGCTCACCCACGCCGCCGTCCTCGGCTTCGGGCTGGCGCTGGCCGGTACGGGGGTGTCCGCCGCCGACCTGCGGCCCGTGGCCCCGCCGCCCGCGACCACGCTGCTCGCCCTGCTGGCCCGGATCGCCTCCGGCACCCCGGAGGTGTACTGGGACGTCCAGCACGCCAACGCCGAGGCCGGGGCGGCCCGCAAGGCGCTGGCCGAGGCGGTGCACCGGGTCGCGGAGACCGTGGAGCACGGCACCGAGGCCGACTTCGCCGCCCTCCTCGGCGAGCTCCGCGCCTACCTGGGCGAGGACCTCGCCCACCACCGCGACACCTGCGCCCGGCTCTTCGCACAGCCCTAGGAGGTGTCCTGCCGATCACGCCGGGCTCGCGGCCCGGTCGACAGGACACCCCCGACGACCTGTTGCCGGAGCACCGCCCGCGACGACAGGTCCGATCCCGTCCGCGGCCCGCGCGGCACCGGCGGCGAAGACCTCGCCGCACCTGCCCGAACCCTGTCCGAGAGGTTGTCCATGACCACGTTCGCCCCGACCGTCCTCACTCCCGAGCAGCGGACCGCGCTCGCCGCCGACCCCGCCATCGGCGGCGGCAACCTGCTGCGGTCCGCGCTGGCCGCCAGCCCGCACCCCGACCTGCCGTTCCTGCGCTCCAGCCGCCCGATACCCGTGCCGTCGGGGGAGGAGCGCGAGGAGTTCAGCCTCGCCGAGTTCGACGCGCTGGCCCAGAGCTGGTCCGCCTGGTACCTCGCCCAGGGCGTGGGTCCCCGCGACCGGGTCGCCGTCTGGTTCGAGGACTCCCTCGCCTACTCCCTGCACTTCTACGCCCTCGCCCAGATCGGCGCGGTCGCCCTGCTGATCAACTCCAACGCCCCGCAGGCCATCGCTACCTCGCTGATCGAGCAGACCACGCCCGTCGGCCTCTACGCCGACCGCGCCCGGCTGGACCGGCTCGGCTCCGCCGTGGCGGACCTCGGCCTGCGCTTCACCGTGTCCGTCGAGGAGCTGCCCGCCCCGCCGGCCGCGCCGCTCCCGGACTCCGCCTACTGGCACCACCACGACGACGACCCGGTGGCGATCCTGCACTCCTCCGGCACCACCGGCCGCCCCAAGCCGACCATCCACACCCACAAGTCCATCGTCTCCGGGCCCAAGTTCCGCCTGGTCGACCACACCGAGCACCCCGGTGCCCTGATGATGACCGCGCTGCCCCAGTCGCACCTGGGCTGCATCGCCTACACCGTGTACGCGGTCCTCGGCGGCACCCCGATCGTCGCCCTCAGCGACCGCAGCGGCCCCGGACTCGCCGCGGCCGTAGGCAAGTACAAGCCCACCTCGGTGATGTCCTTCGCGCACGCCTACGCCGAACTCGCCAACACCGAGCCGGAGCCGGGCGCGCTGGACTCCGTGCAGGCGTGGGTGTCCATCGGGGACGCCGTGCACCAGGCCCACATCACCAAGGTGCTCTCCATGCGCAGTCCCGGCCTGGAGCCCGCGGCCTTCCTGGACCGGCTCGGCACCACGGAGCTGGGCTGGGGCGTGCTGCTCAAGGCCCGCACCTTGGACAGCGAGCGCCACGACCGCTGTGCGGGCAAGCCCGTCGGTGTCGCCGAGGTCGCCATCCTGCGCAAGGACGGCAGCCACGCCGACGACGGCGAGGTCGGCTTCCTCGCCGCCAAGGGCCCCGCCATCACGCCCGGTTACTGGGGCGACTCCGACCTCACCTACCGCTTCAAGCTGTCCGGCTACTGGCTGCCCGGCGACATGGCCTACCGCGACGGCGAGGGCGACTTCTTCCTCGTCGACCGCGCCGCCGACGCCATCGAGACCGAACAGGGCACCGGCTACTCCGTGTTCATGGAGGAGGTCATCCTCAACGACGTCCCCGACACCGGCGACGTCGCCGTGGTCGCCGGGCGCCGCGACGGACGGACCGTGCCGGTCGCCGTCGTCACCGTCGGCCAGTCGGTCGCCGACCCCGACCCGGAGAAGCTGCTCCGCCAGGCCAACGAGGCCCTGCGGGCCGCCGGTCACCCGGTGCTGGGCCTGCTGGAGATCGTCCCGGAAGAGACCGGTCTGCCCGTGGGTGTCACCGGTAAGGTCCTCAAGCGGCAACTGCGCGAGCAGTACGCCGAGCTGACCGCCTACGTCCGTGACCGCGACGGCGCGCTCGTCGCCGTCCACGAGGAGCCCACCGCATGACCGCAGACACGCCCGCCACCGCGCCGGCCTCCGGCGCCGGTACGGACACCGCCAAGGTCGACTTCTACTTCGACCCGGCCTGCCCCTTCGCCTGGATCACCTCCCGCTGGATCCTCGAGGTGCAGCAGCACCGTCAACTGGACCTGAAGTTCAGGCTGATGAGCCTGTACGTCCTCAACGAGGGACGTGAACTGCCCGACTGGTACCGCGAACTGGTCGACAACTCCCTCGCCCTGATCCGGATCGTCACCGCCGCCGCGCACCACCACGGCGACGAGGTACTGCCGGGCCTGTACGAGGAGTTGGGCACCCGCATCCACAACGGCGGCAACAAGGACTACCTGGCGGTCGCCGCCGAGGCCCTGGCCGCCCGCGGCCTGCCGGAGTCGCTGCTGGCCGCCGCCGACACCGACGCCTACGACGAGGAACTGCGCAAGAGCCACCACGAGGGCATGGACCCGGTCGGCGAGGACGTGGGCACGCCCACCATCCACATCGACGGCGTCGCCTTCTTCGGCCCGGTGCTCAACTCCATCCCGCGCGGCGAGGAAGCCGCCCGGATCTTCGACGGAGCCCGCGCGCTGGCCAACTACCCGGACTTCTTCGAGCTGAAGAGGACCCGGACGGGCAGTCTCCGCTTCGACTGAGACACGCCCCGACGGTGACCGGGCCGCCTCCCGCCGACAGCGGAGCGGCCCGGCCGCCGCGCACCATCGACATCGGCAACGACATTCGGGGGGAACGGGAGATGGACGAGCCGCAGCGAAGAGAACAGCGCCCGCCCGCCTTCGTACTGGCGGGATCGTTCCTGGTCGTGTGCCGGTCACCGGCCTACCTGGACGAACTCGCCCGGCGCGGCCTGAAGATCCTCCTCATCACGCCCGCGGGCGCCCGCGACGAGGCGCTGGCCCGCGCGGCCGACCCGTCCCATCCGGCCGCCGGCATCTACGACTTCGCCTTCGTCGACGGCGACCCCGGCCGCGACAACTCCTTCCTCCCCGGCGCGGTGGCAGCCGCCCTGCGCTGGCGCGAGGAGTACGACATCGTCGGGGCCTGCGCGGTGGGCGAGACCCAGGTCGAACCGGTCGGGCTGCTCGCCGACGCCCTCGGCGTACCGGGCCCCGGCCTGCGGGCGAGCCGTGCCTGCCGCAGCAAGTACCTCCAGCGCTGGTACCTGCCCGAGTACAGTCCGGCCGTCGTCGTCGTACCGCCCGGCGAGCGCGACCGGGTCGACGTCGCCTCGCTGGCCTACCCGGTGGTGTTCAAGCCGGCTGGCCGGCACTCGAGTTCCGGGGTGGAGAGCGTCGACGGGCCCGCCCGGCTGCGCGAGCTGCTGGCCGGGCACCCGGCGCACGAGACGGTGCTCGTCGAGGAGAAGGCCGCCGGGCAGGAGTTCTCCGTCGAGTCCCTCGTCCAGGGCGGCCGGATCGTCTTCGCCTCCGTCACCCGCAAGGACACCACCGACACCCACGCGCCCACCTTCGTCGAGCTGTCCCACACCGTGCCAGGCGACCGCCCCGACCACGCCGAGACGCTGCTCACCGCCAACGCGAGCGCCCTCGGCACCCTCGGCTTCCGCGACGGCGTCGCCCACGCCGAGTGGCGGATCGGCGACGGGGGACGGCCCGTCCTCATGGAGGTCGCCGCCCGGCCGCCCGGTGACGGACTGTGCGTGCTGTACGAACTGGCCACCGGCGCCTCGCTGGAGCGGCAGATCATCCGGATCGCCCTCGGTGAGCCCGTCACCTACCCGGCGCCCACCCGCTTCGCCCGCCAGGTCTACCTGGAGCACACCCCCGGCATCCTGCGCGAGGTGGCCGTGGACGGCTTCGGAATCGCGCCCGCCTGGGTCGGGGAACGCGGACTCTGGCCGCACCTCGAACCCGGCCCGCCGGACGCCCCGCCCACCCTGCGCGCGGTCCTCGTCCACCAGGACCGGGGTGCCCGTCTGGGCGAGCTGCACAGCTCCGAGGACCGCGCGGTGTCCTTCCTCATCGACGCGCCGACCGTCGAGGGACTCGACGCCCTGGAGACGGAGGTGCGCGCCGCCATCACCGTCGACACCGGGCCCGAGGCGCTCCCGGATGCGTCCGTCACCCATGTCCTCGTCGGTTACAGCCCGGTCATGCTCGGCAAGCTCGACGGCCTCCTCCCGGTCGGCTCCGTGCTGGTGCTGGAGGAACCCGACGTCATCGAGGCACGCGGGCTCGCCGGGCTCTCCGACCGCCACGCCTGCGTGGCCGCGCTGCTGCCCGCGCCCACCCAGGACGAGGCACACCCCGAACGTCTCGTCCGGGCCGTGCCCCGGCCGCCGCAGGTCCGCGCGGTCGTCCCCGTCGTCGAGTACGGGGTCGTCACGGCCGCCGCGCTCGCCGAGGAGTGGGGGCTGCCCGGCGCGGGCGTCAAGGCGGCCCACCTGCTCCGGGACAAGGGCCTGCTGCGGGCCGCGCTGACCGGCACCGGCACCCTCCAGCCCGACTGGGCGCCCGCCACTGGCCCCGAGACGGTCGCCGCCTTCCGGGCCGCCCACGGCGGTGAAGCCGTCCTCAAGCCCGCCGGCCGCCAGGCCAGCCTCGGCGTCCAGCTCCTCGGCCCCGACGACGACGTCACGGCGGCCTGGGCCCACACCACCACCGCCGACGAGCCGACCCTCCGGGCCCGCCGCCGCGAGCCCGCCCGCTACCTCGTCGAACAGCGGCTGCACGGGCCGGAGGTGAGCGTGGAGGCCGTCGTCCACGAGGGCGTGGTCGGCTTCCTCAACATCACCGCCAAGACCGTGCGGGACTCCCGGCACCCCGTCGAGACCGGCCACACCGTGCCCGCCCCGCTGCCCGAGGACACCGGGACCGAGCTGCGCCGGTCCCTGGTGCGGCTCGCCCAGAGCATCGGCTTCCGCTCCGGCATCCTGCACTCCGAGTGGCTGCTCGCCGGGCCGGACGCCCGCCCGCACCTGATCGAGTGCGCCGGGCGGATGCCGGGCGGCGGCATCACCGTCCTCATCGACGAGGCCTACGGCACGGACATCCTGAGCTGCCTGCTCCGGGTGCTGGAGGGACGCGGGCCGGTGGAGCCCCGGCCCGCCCTGAAGGGCGCCGCCGTACGCTTCCTCACCCCGGCGCCCGGCCGGGTCGCGCGGGTGTCCGGCGCCGAGCGGGCACGGGAGGCGGAGGGGGTGCACACGGTGCACCTCGGCGTCGAACCGGGGACCGCGGTGCGGCCCGTCACCAGTTCGTGGGAGCGCGCCGGGTTCGTCATCGCCACCGCCGAGGAGGGACCGGCCGCCGCGAGGCGGCTCGCCGAGCGGGCGGCCGCGCTGATCGACATCGCCACCGAGCCCGAGGCCGGCCCGGAGTCCGTGCCGGGGGAGGAGGGATGAGCCGCTCCTTCTGGTGCGCCTACGTCCCCGCCACCCCCAACGGCCGTGCCTTCGCGGTCATCTCACTGGTCAACGCGATCGGCACCGGGCTGTACCTGGCCGCGTCGGCGGTGTTCTTCGTCCGCTCGGTGGGACTCACCCCGGCCGAGGTCGGCACCGGCCTCGCCGTCTCGGGCGTCGTCGGCTTCCTCACCACCGTGCCGATCGGCGCGGCGGGGGACCGGTTCGGCGCCCGGCGCACCCTGATCGCCCTCCAGGTGTGGCGGGCCGGCGGCTTCGCGCTGCTGTGCCTGGTGCACGGGCTGGTCGGCTTCACGCTCGTCTCCTGCGCGCTGGCCGCCGCCGAGGCGGCCACCCAGCCGATGACCCAGGCGGTGGCGTCCGCGACCGTGGCGGGCGCCGACCGCACCCGCACCATGGCCATCATCCGCACCGTGCGCAACGCCGGGTTCTCCGTCGGCGCGCTGCTCGCCGCCCCGCTGCTGACCGCCGACAGCGTGTGGCCGTACCGGGCCATCGTGCTGGGCACCGCCGCCGCCTTCGTCCTGTCGGCGCTCATGCTGACCCGGCTCCGGCTCGACGGCGCCGACACCGTCCAGCGCAAGGTGGGCCCGCTGGACGCGGTCCGGCGATTCCGTGACTGGCGGTACGGTCTGCTGACCGTCCTCAACGGCTTCCTGAACCTGCACGTGACGATCCTGTCCGTGGGCCTGCCGCTGTGGGCGCTGAAGGCCACTGAGATGCCCGCCGGGGCGCTGCCCTTCCTGGTGCTGGTCAACACCCTACTGTCGATCGTGCTCCAGGTCCCCGTCGCCCGGATCGCGGAACGCCCGGACGGCGCGGCGCGCTCGCTGCGGCTCGGCGGGCTGGCGCTCACCCTGTGCTGTGCCGCCCTCGCGGTGTCCGGCGCCCCCGACTCGGCCTGGGCGGCGGCCGCCGTTC
>NZ_MUNH01000479.1:0-1429 GCF_002154615.1 Streptomyces recifensis | reverse complement strand
CACCCCGTTGCTCGCCGCCGGAGTTGCCCAGCAGGACCGGCGGCGAGCAACGGGGTGACGACGATGCCGACGAGGGAGGAGAAGGAGCCGGCACAGATGGCGGCGGGGACGTTGCCGCGCGCGATGGAGGTGAAGGCGATGGAGGACTGGATGGTCGACGGGACCAGGGTGAGGAACAGCAGCCCCTGGTAGAGCGGCTGGGTCAGCAGGGCCGGGACCAGTCCGCGCGCGGCCAGGCCGAGGAGCGGGAAGACGACGAAGGTGCAGGCCAGGACGGTGAGGTGGAGCCGCCAGTGGCGCAGGCCGGCCATCGCCTCGCGGGTGGAGAGGCGGGCGCCGTAGAGGAAGAACAGGAACGCGATGGCTGCCGTGGAGGCGCCGGAGGCCACGTCGGCGGCGACGCCCCGCGCGGGCAGCAGCGCGGCCAGGCCCACCGTGCCGAGGAGCAGCGCGATGTACGGGTCGATGGGCAGCCGGCGTGTCACAGGGCTCCGTAGCGTTTCGGTGGGGTGGACGATCTCCATCGTGCCTGGTCGGCGCCGATCGCGGAATCCGGCATACCGCTCTGACTGCGATCGCGTTCCGTGATGACCGCGCTAGGCTGTCGCCATGTACGACCCCACGCACCTGCGTACGTTCCTCGCGGTGGCGCAGACGCTCAGCTTCACGCAGGCCGCGCGGCGGCTGGGGCTGCGGCAGTCGACGGTGAGCCAGCACGTGCGCAGGCTGGAGGAGGCGGCGGGGCGCCAGTTGTTCACGCGGGACACCCACTCGGTGGAGCTGACCGGCGACGGCGAGGCCATGCTCGGGTTCGCGCGGCGGCTGCTGGAGGTGCAGGAGCAGGCCGCGGCGTACTTCTCCGGGCCGCGCGTGCGGGGGCGGCTGCGGTTCGGCGCCTCGGAGGACTTCGTGCTGACCCGCCTCCCGGAGATCCTGGAGGGCTTCCGCCACGACCATCCCGAGGTCGACCTCGAACTGACGGTGGAGCTGTCCGGCACGCTCCACGAGCGCCTCGCCGAGGGCAAGCTGGACCTGGTCCTCGCCAAGCGCCGCCCCGAGGACCCGCGCGGCCGCCTGGTCTGGCGGGACGACCTGGTCTGGATCGGCACGGACCGGCTCCGCCTGGACCCGGACCGCCCGGTCCCGCTGATCGTGTATCCCCCACCCGGCATCACGCGCGCCCGAGCGCTGGAAACCCTCGATTCCCACTCCCGCCCCTACCGGATCATCTGCACCAGCACCAGCCTGAACGGCCTCATCGCCGCCGCGAGAGCGGGTCTCGGCGTCATGGCCCACTCCCGCCACCTCATCCCCCCGGGCCTGACCCGCGTCCCGGACCGCGCCGGCCTCCCCGACCTGGGCAAGGTCGACTTCACCCTGACCCACGCCCGCGCGAGGGGCGCGGCTGAGGACGCGGGTCAGGCCCGGG
>NZ_MUNH01000478.1:0-4039 GCF_002154615.1 Streptomyces recifensis | reverse complement strand
GTCCGGCGTGGGCATGGCCGAGGAGCACTCGAGGCGCGAGGCCACGATCGCCCCGGCCGCGTTGGCGTGCCGCATCACCGTCTCCAGGTCCCAGCCCTCCAGCAGCCCGTGGCACAGCGAGCCCCCGAACGCGTCGCCCGCGCCGAGGCCGTTGAGGACGGTGACGGGCAGCGGGGGAACCTCCGCGCTCTCGCCGTCGCGGTGGACGGCGAGGACGCCCTTGGGGCCCTGCTTCACCACCGCCAGCTCCACCCCCGCGTCCAGCAGCGCGCGGGCGGCGGCATGCGGCTCGCGGGTGCCGGTGGCGATCTCCACCTCGTCCACGTTTCCGACGGCGACGGTGGCGTGCCGCAGGGCCTCGGTGTAGAAGGGGCGGGCGGTGCCGGGGTCCTCCCGGGCCGCGTCGCTCCAGAGAGCGGGCCGCCAGTCCAGGTCGAAGACGGTGATGCCCGACCGGGCCCGGTGGGCGAGGGCGCCCAGGGTGGCGCTGCGGCTCGGCTCCTCGCTCAGGCCGGTGCCGGTGACCCAGAGGACGCGGGCGGCGCGGATCGCGTCGAGGTCGAGTTCGCCGGGGTGGATCTCCAGGTCGGGGGCCTTGGGCAGCCGGTAGAAGTAGAGCGGGAAGTCGTCCGGCGGGAAGATCTCACAGAAGGTGACCGGGGTGGGCAGTCCGGGTACCGGGGTGACCCAGCGGTCGTCCACGCCGAAGCCGCGCAGCGCCTCGTGGAGGTACGTACCGAACGGATCGTCACCGGTACGGGTGATGACGGCGGTTCCCAGTCCGAGGCGGGCGGCGGCGACGGCGACATTGGTGGCGGAGCCGCCGAGGAACTTGCCGAAGGAGGTCACCCGGTCGAGCGGGACGCCGGTCTGCAGGGGGTAGAGGTCCACCCCGATCCGTCCCATGGTGATCAGGTCGTACGCCATCGACTCCCCTTCTCAAGGATTCGTCAGGACTCCCCCCGGCCGGACTCTTCCCCGGCTTTCTAGTCCGGTCCGGTGAGCCCTGTCAACGTTTTGTCCAGACATTCGGACCAGCTATTGACACCCTTTCCGGACGGCCCGCACGCTGACGGCCATGACGTCGATGCCGTCCTCCCCGCTGTCCCGTGTCCGCGTCGGTTCGGCGCCCGACTCCTGGGGCGTCTGGTTCCCGGACGACCCCGCCCAGGTCCCCTGGCGGCGCTTCCTGGACGAGGTGGCCGCGGCCGGTTACGAGTGGATCGAGCTGGGCCCCTACGGATATCTGCCCACCGACCCCGTGGTGCTCGCCGAGGAGACCGCCCGGCGTGGCCTGAAGGTGTCGGCCGGGACCGTGTTCACCGGACTGCACCACGGCCCGGCGGTGTGGGAGAAGACCTGGGAGCACGTCTCCGCCGTGGCCGACCTGACCCGCGCGACCGGCGCCCGCCACCTCGTCGTCATCCCCTCCTTCTGGCGGGACGACCGCACCGGCGCGGTGCTGGAGCCGGCCGAACTGACCCCGGCGCAGTGGCGCGACCTGACCGAGCAGACCGAGCGGCTGGGCCACGAGGTGCGCGAGCGGTACGGACTGACGATCGTGGTCCACCCCCACGCCGACACCCACATCGACACCGAGGCCCACGTCACCCGCTTCCTGGACGCCACCGACCCCGACCTGGTCTCCCTCTGCCTGGACACCGGCCACTACGCCTACTGCGGCGGGGACAGCGTCGAGCTGATCGAGACCTACGGCGAGCGGCTCGGCTACCTCCACCTCAAGCAGGTCGACCCGGAGATCCTGGCCCGGGTGCGCGCGGACGGCACGCCCTTCGGCCCCGCGGTCGCGCGGGGCGTGATGTGCGAACCCCCCGCCGGGGTACCGGCGCTGGGCCCCGTCCTGGAGGCGGCGGCCCGGCTGGGCACCGAGCTGTTCGCCATCGTCGAGCAGGACATGTACCCCTGCGAGCCGGACCGGCCGCTGCCGATCGCCCGCCGCACCCGCGCCTTCCTGAGGTCGTGCGGCGTATAAACGCACCGCCGGACGCCCCGCGTGCGGGCGTGCGCGACGGTCCCGCCCGTACGGGTCAACCCGCCACGCCCGGCGGACGCCCGTTTCCTCTGCTGTGGTTGTGTCACAGACGCACCCCTCCTGTCACATATGTCACGCGTACGCGGGTTCTCGGTCACACCCGCCCCACAGCCGCTTGCTCACAGTCACTCTGCGTCGTTGACCGGGCACAGGCTTGGTGATCACCAGCACAGCGCCGGGCTCCCCCGACGGCCGCTCCCCGGCCGCCGCCGCGGCGCGCGCAGGAGGTGCGACGCATGACCGACCGCAGGCTCTGGTCCTACAAGGAGATCGCGGCACACATCCGGGTGCAGCCGGACACCGTTCGGTCCTACCGGAAACACGGCCTGCTGCCACCGCCCGACCATGTGGAGAGCGGCAAGCCCTACTGGTACGCCGACACCGTGCGCACCTGGGTCGCGTCCCGGCCCGGCAACCGGGGCCGCCGAGACGGCTGACCCCCGCGTCACCCGGCACGGGAACGCCCGTACGCCTCCCTAGGGGGACGGCGTGCGGGCGTTCGCCGTACTGCGACAAAGCGGGCGTATACATAGGGTGCCGGTGGATTCCCCCCGGCACTCGGCACCCCCTTGGCTCATACCCCCTAGGGGTATAGTGTGCGAAGAGCGAGGGTCCCCCGAGGACACCCCAGTACGACCCCAGTACGACGAGGAGAACGACATGAGCGCCCAGACCGACACCCCTGGCTCCGTCACCGCCGTCTACCAGGTGAGCGGCATGAGCTGCGGCCACTGCGAGGGCTCCGTCTCCGGCGAGATCTCCCAGCTCCCCGGCGTCAGCTCCGTGAAGGCCGTCGCCTCCACCGGCGAGGTCACCGTCGTCTCGGTGGCCCCGCTCGACGAGGAGGCCGTGCGCGCCGCCGTCGACGAGGCCGGCTTCGAGCTGACCGGCCGGGCCTGAGCAGCACCCCGCAGGTCCGCGCGCCCCGCGCGCGGACCGCGCAACCTTCCCCCGACCGGGCCGTACCGACCAGCTCATACTGGATTCCGTAAGGTCCGGTCCGATGTCTGGAGTCCGGGCATGACCAGCACCACCGCAGAGACAGGGCGTACGGCGCCCGAGGCGGACGAGAACCGGGTCGAGCTGCTCATCGGCGGCATGACCTGCGCGTCCTGCGCCGCGCGGGTGGAGAAGAAGCTCAACCGCATGGACGGCGTGAGCGCCACCGTGAACTACGCGACGGAGAAGGCGAAGGTCAGCTTCGGCGACGGCGTCCATGTCGCGGATCTGATCGCGGTCGTCGAGAAGACCGGGTACACCGCCGAGGAACCCCCGCCCCCGGAGCCGGAACCGGCTCCCGACGCGGGCGACTCCGCCGGGCCGGCCGAGCGCGACCCCGAGCTGTCCGCGCTCCGGCAGCGACTGCTGGTCTCCGCCCTGCTCGCCGTGCCCGTGATCCTCATGGCCATGGTCCCGCCGCTGCAGTTCGACAACTGGCAGTGGCTCTCGCTGACCCTCGCCGCCCCCGTGGTCGTCTGGGGCGGGTGGCCCTTCCACCGGGCGGCCTGGACCAACCTCCGGCACGGCGCGGCCACCATGGACACCCTGGTCTCGGTCGGCACGCTGGCCGCGTTCGGCTGGTCGCTGTGGGCCCTGTTCTTCGGCCACGCGGGCATGCCCGGCATGCGGCACGCCTTCTCGTTCACCGTCTCCCGCTCCGAGGGCACCTCCGTCATCTACCTGGAGGTCGCCGCCGGGGTCGTGGCGCTGATCCTGCTCGGCCGCTATCTGGAGGCCCGCTCCAAGCGCCGGGCCGGGGCCGCACTGCGGGCGCTGATGGAGCTGGGCGCCAAGGACGTGACCGTACTGCGATACGAGGGGGGCGAGCGCGAAGCGCTCCCGGTTGAGGGTGGTGGTGGGCGACGGGCGGGCGGGCGCGAGACGCGGATCCCCGTGGGCTCGCTCGCCGTGGGCGACCGGTTCGTGGTGCGGCCCGGCGAGAAGATCGCCACCGACGGCACGGTGCTGGAGGGCACCTCCGCCGTC
>NZ_MUNH01000477.1:0-5899 GCF_002154615.1 Streptomyces recifensis | reverse complement strand
CGCCCGCTCGGCCTCGGCCGGCTCCCCGAGGTGCTGGGACAGCGCCCCCACCCGCGCCTCGTACTCCACGGCGAACCAGGGCAGCCCCACGCCCGTGTACTCGGCCGCCGCCCGCCGGAACAGGTCGGCCGCGCGCGGCAGGTCCCCGCCCAGCTCGGCCAGTTCCGCCAGCATGGCCCGCGCCTCGGCCCCGCGCGCCACCAGCCGTACGTCGTCCCCGGTGCGGCCGCCGACGAACGCCAGCACCTCCCGCGCGGCCCGCTCCGCCTCCTGTGCCGGGGCGCCCTCGTGGACACGGCACATCAGCACGCGGGCCCGGCTGATCAGCACTCCGGCCGTCTGCCGGGGACCGGTCGCCGCCTCCGCGTACAGCGCCAGCACCTCGTCGTACAGCCCGTCGACCGTCTTGCGGGCCGCCTCCGTGTCACCGGTCAGGGCGCGTACGTACGCTCCACGCGCGCGGGCCGCGAGGGCCTCGCCCGGGTCGCCCGCCTCCGCGTACAGGGCGGCGGCCTCCTCGAAGAGCGGGATGCCGTCGGCGCCGTGGACCATCGCCTCGTTGTCGGCCAGCTCGGCACGCGCGCGTGCGTCGAGTCCGGCGACGTCGGCGGCCAGGGCGAGGGCCGCCCATGCCTGCGGGGCGTCCGGCTGGAGGGTCTCCGAGAGCCGCCGCGCCCGTGCCAGCAGCTCGGGCACCGCCGGCTCCCCGGCCGGGACCTCCTCGGGGGCGGGAGGCGGTGCCGGAGCCGTCCGTACCCCCAGCGGGAGGCGCTCCGCCAAGGGCTCCGCCGCCATCGTGGCGCGGGTCAGGTCACCGATGTGCGAGGTGCCGTTGCGGGCGTCGAACCGCGCGGCCAGCTCCAGCGCCTCCACGCGCGCGTGCCCGGCCAGCTCCCGCGCGGTCCACGTCCGCCCGGCCGGACCCGGCACCTCCCGGCCGCCCAGGCCGAGCGCGGTCAGCCGGTCCATCAGCAGCGTCACCACGGCCAGAAACTCCAGCAGACTGCGCGGATGGCCGGTGTCCGTGAAGTACGCGGGCCGCTCCGCCAGCAACTCCAGGGCGCGCTCCTCGTTCCCGCTCAGCGCGCAGAACTCCACATGAGCGGCGTACGCGTCCCGCATGCTCTCCATGGGCCGCACCAGCCGGATGCCCCGCAGATGATGGGCGCGCGCCTCCTCCAGCCGGCCCAGCCGCAGCAGCGGCACCAGGGAGCGGGCCAGCACTCCGTGCGGCTCGTGCGCACAGGCGAACTCGCCCCCCAGCACCGGCGCCCACAGCTCCAGCGCCTCCGCCGGACGCCCCGACCGCGCCTGCCAGCCACCCTGCCCGCCCAGCTCGCAGGCGTGGCAGTCGGCCATGTCGTCCCGGTCCGCGGCCAGCCACGCGCGGTACGCCCGCTCGGCCCGCGCCCGGTCCCCGATGTGCGAGGCGATGCCGAACTCGGCCGCACGCACGGCCCGTTCGGAGTACCCGGCGACCCGGTAACGGCGCTCCATCTCGGCGAGCCAGTCCTCCACCGACGCCAGGGGGATGTGCGGCTGGCCCAGCATGCCCGCGGTCATCCACTTGAACGTCCAGTGCAGCGCGTGCGCCTCGTACGCGTCGAAATCCCCGGGACGCTCGTCCCACATCCGCAGCAGCCGCGCGAACGGGACGAACACCCGGTCCTTCTCCGAGCTGTAGTTGTAGACCTTCACCTGATGACCGAGCGCCTCGATCACCGCGAGCGGAATCTCCAGCTTCTCGGCCTCGGCGAGGAGTTCCTCCGCGCGCGCGTTGCGCGCCGGGCCCTCCGGCCGCTCCGCGTTCTCCGCCATGGCCCGGCGCAGCGCCTCGAAGTCCATGATCCGGCTCATCGTCCCTCGCCCTCTCCGAGTGTCGCCCGGTCCAGCAGTCCGGCGAACGCCCGGTTCACGAGCGCCGAGTCGGCCGGCCGCAGCGGGCGGTGCGCCAGCAGCAGCGCCTGCCCGTACAGCGCCTCGGCCGCCGTGCCCGTCAGCTCCGGGTCGGTCAGTGAACCGACCCGCCGCACCAGCGGGTTCAGGTGGTTCAGCACCAGCCGGGCGCGGGGCGCGGTGCCGCGCAGCGAGCCCAGGATGCCCGCCCACAGGTCGTCCGCCTGCTCCTCCGCATCCACCCGCGCCCGCTCGTGCCGCGCCGACCGGTCGTCCAGATGCAGCGCGGGCACCGACACCGGGTGGAACGCCCGCAGCACCACATCGCAGTCCAGCGGATCGAGCCTGGCCCGCGCGGCCGCCAGGAAGCCGGAAAGCGCCAGCTCCGCCGCCGGGTCCACCGAGTCCAGATGCGCGGTCACCGTGTCCGCGTCCAGCTCCGCGACCACCGTGCCCGGCCGCACCGACGGCAGCGCCTCGACCAGCTCCGCGTCGTAGGTGTAACCCCCGTTCACCACCCCGACGCCCTGCGCGGCGGCGATCGGCGCCACCTGGCGGAACTCCTCCACGCTCCGGGTGAAGTGGACCACCGGGTGCCGTCGGGCGAACTCCTCCAGCGACAGCTCCCCGTCACTGGTCTCGAACGGGAGCCACGGCAGCATGACCCGCAGCATCTCGCCGTCGTGCCGGGCCAGCGCCCGCACCCCGAGATGGTGCACGACCAGGAACGCCGAGAGCCGCTCCGGGTCACCCGCCGCGAGCCCCGTCAGCCAGTCCCGCACCCGCCCGCCCAGCGCCTCCCGGACCCCGGCCAGCGTCTCGTCCTCGTACAGCGCCTCGCGCGACGCGGTGGGCCGCAGGGTGTCCGTGTCCAGCACGCAGCGCACGAAGAACGCCCAGTCGGGCAGGAGCTGTTCGGCGCGCTCGGTGAGCAGCATGCCCTTCAGGTGGACCCGGTGCGTGGCCCGCTGCGCCGGACTCACCGCCGAGGGGAGGACGTACGCCACCCCGCGCACCCCGGCCAGCGGCACGTCCAGCGTGATCGCGTCCAGCGGGGCGAAGCCGAACAGCTCCCGGCAGTGCGCCTCCAGCGCCGCCCGCCGCTCCGCCCGGCTCGGCCAGGTGCGGTCCCAGGGCGCCGGGAGGTCGGTGACCGGCTCGTCGTCCACCCGTACGTCGTACGGCAGCAGGGAGCCGAAGTCCCGTGCCAGGGTGCGCACCCGCGCGGGCGCCAGCCACTCGCCGGCACCCGGCCGCGCCACCAGGTGCACGGTGGTGCCCGGCTCCGGGCGGGCCGAGTCCGGCAGGGTCCGCACGGTGTACGAGCCGTCGTCGGCTGCCGTCCACTCCACCGGCGGGGCGCCGGGCGTACGGGCGCTGCGGCTGACCACGCGGATGCGCTCGGCGACCACGAAGCAGGCCAGCAGCCCGATGCCGAACCGGCCGAGGAACCCGGAGCGCGTCTCCTCCAGGCCCTCCGCCCGCTTGGAGCTGCGGCCGATGGTCGCCAGCAGGGTGTGCACGTCCGACTCGGTGAGCCCGATGCCGCTGTCCTCCACCCTGAGCCCGCCCCGCCCGTCCGGGAACAGCCGCACCCGCGCCGGGGCGCCTGGCTCCTCCGACCGCCGGGCGGTGACGGCGTCCACGGCGTTCTGGAGCAGCTCGCGCAGGTAGACCTTGGGACTGGAGTACAGGTGCTGGGAGAGCAGGTCGACCAGACCGCGCAGGTCGACCTGGAAGGTGTGCGGAGGGGCGGGCTCGGAGGCCGGGGATGACTGGGAGGTCTGGGAGTCCATCGTCACGGCGCCGGTGGGAGGTGCTTCGCGCGGCGCGGGGTCGGGCGGTCGGATGCCGTTGAGGCGGTGACCGCGGGGGATGGCCGGAGGCGCGTCATCCTAGGCCCGCAGGCCCGAGCTGACCAGGTGCTTCGGGCATCTCGCCGGGGCGCTCGGGAGTCACCTGTACGGCGATGTCGGTGGTGTGGTGTGCAATGGATCTCGTGCCCGCACTGCGAGAACCCCTGAAGAAGGTGCTCGGTCCCGCCACCGCGAAGGTGATGGCCGAGAACCTCGGCCTGCACACCGTCGGCGACCTCCTGCACCACTACCCCCGCAGATACGAGGAGCGCGGCCAGCTCACCCACCTCGCCGACCTGCCCATGGACGAGCACGTCACCGTGGTCGCCCAGGTCGCCGACGCCCGGCTGCACACCTTCGCCTCCTCGCGCGCCCCGCGCGGCAAGGGCCAGCGGCTGGAGGTCACCATCACCGACGGCAGCGGCCGCCTCCAACTGGTCTTCTTCGGCAACGGCGTGCACAAACCGCACAAGGAACTGCTGCCCGGCACCCGCGCGATGTTCTCCGGCAAGGTCTCCGTCTTCAACCGCCGTCTCCAACTCGCGCACCCGGCGTACGAGTTGTTGGACAAGGACGCCGAGGACGGCGACGAGGCCGTGGAGAGCTGGGCGGGCTCCCTGATCCCGATCTACCCCGCCACCGCCAAACTGGAGTCCTGGAAGATCGGCAAGGCGGTGCAGACCGTGCTGCCCAGCGTCCAGGAGGCCGTCGACCCGCTCCCCGAGTCCCTGCGCGCGGGGCGTGGCCTGGTCGAGCTGCCCGAGGCCCTGGTCAAGATCCACCGCCCCGCCACCAAGGCCGACATCGCCGACGCCCGCGCCCGCCTCAAGTGGGACGAGGCGTTCGTGCTCCAGGTCGCCCTGGCCCGTCGCCGCTACGCCGACACCCAGCTCCCGGCCGTCCCCCGCCGCCCCCTCGACGACGGCCTCCTCACCGCCTTCGACGCCCGTCTCCCCTTCACCCTCACCGAGGGCCAGCAGCGCGTCTCCGCCGAGATCTTCACCGACCTCGCCACCTCCCACCCGATGCACCGGCTGCTTCAGGGGGAGGTGGGGTCGGGCAAGACGTTGGTGGCGCTCCGCGCCATGCTCGCCGTGGTCGACGCCGGCGGGCAGGCGGCCATGCTGGCGCCCACCGAGGTGCTGGCTCAGCAGCATCACCGGTCGGTCACCGAGATGATGGGGGAGCTGGCCGAGGGGGGCATGCTGGGCGGGTCGGAGCACGGGACCAAGGTGGTGCTGCTGACCGGATCGATGGGGGCCGCCGCGCGCAGGCAGGCGCTGCTGGACATCGTCACCGGTGAGGCGGGGATCGTCATCGGCACCCACGCGCTCATCGAGGACAAGGTCCAGTTCCACGACCTCGGCCTGGTCGTCGTGGACGAACAGCACCGCTTCGGCGTCGAGCAGCGCGACGCCCTGCGCGGCAAGGGCAAACAGCCCCCGCACCTGCTCGTCATGACGGCCACCCCGATCCCGCGCACGGTCGCGATGACGGTCTTCGGCGACCTGGAGACCTCGGTCCTCGATCAGCTCCCGGCCGGCCGCTCCCCGATCGCCACCCATGTCGTCCCGGCCGCCGACAAGCCCCACTTCCTCGCCCGCGCCTGGGAGCGCGTCCGCGAGGAGGCCGGGAACGGCCACCAGGCGTACGTCGTCTGTCCCCGCATCGGCGACGAGGACGAGAGCGCCGCCGAGAAGAAGGCCACCGAGGGCGACAAACGGCCCCCGCTCGCCGTCCTCGACATCGCCGACCAACTCGCCCGTGGCCCGCTCAAGGGCCTCGGGGTGGAGGTGCTGCACGGGAGGATGCACCCCGACGACAAGGACGCCGTGATGCGCCGCTTCGCCGCCGGGGAGACGGACGTCCTGGTCGCCACCACGGTCATCGAGGTCGGCGTCCATGATGACCATCGCCGTGGCGTTGGGGACGTTGACGCCGACCTCGATGACCGTGGTGGCGACCAGGACGTCCGTCTCCCCGGCGGCGAAGCGGCGCATCACGGCGTCCTTGTCGTCGGGGTGCATCCTCCCGTGCAGCACCTCCACCCCGAGGCCCTTGAGCGGGCCACGGGCGAGTTGGTCGGCGATGTCGAGGACGGCGAGCGGGGGCCGTTTGTCGCCCTCGGTGGCCTTCTTCTCGGCGGC
>NZ_MUNH01000476.1:0-3597 GCF_002154615.1 Streptomyces recifensis | reverse complement strand
CGTGGACGGTGAGGGAGTGGGTGGTGAGCACCGGGACCCGTACGCAGGTGACGGCGACCGGCAGGGCGGCCAGGCCGAGGATCTTGCGGGTCTCGTCGCGGACCTTCATCTCCTCCGAGGACCAGCCGTCCTCGCGCAGCGACCCGGCCCAGGGCACCACGTTGAGCGCGACGGGCTCCGGGAACGGCCCGGTCAGCTCGCCCACCGCACGCCGTACGTCACCGGGCGCGGTGCCCAGGTCGGTGCCCGCGACCAGGGACAGCTGGGCGCGCAGCGTCTCGATCCCGGCCCGCCCGGCCCCGCTGACCGCCTGGTAGGAGGAGACCACCAGCTCGCGCAGCCCGAACTCGGCGTGCAGCGCGCCGAGGGCCACGATCATCGTCAGGGTCGTGCAGTTGGGGTTGGAGACGATCCCGCGCGGCCGCATCCGGACCATGTGCGGGTTGACCTCCGGGACCACCAGCGGCACCTCGGGGTCCATCCGGAAGGCACCGGAGTTGTCGACCACGACCGCGCCGCGCGCGGCGGCGATCGGCGCCCACTGGGCGGCCACCTCGTCGGGCACGTCGAACATGGCGACGTCGACGCCGTCGAGGGCCTCCTCGGTGAGGGCGGCGACCTCGACCTCCTCACCGCGCACGGTCAGCTTGCGGCCGGCCGAGCGCGGGGAGGCGAGCAGCCTGATCTCGCCCCAGATGTCCGCCCGTTGGGACAGGATCTGGAGCATCACCGCTCCTACGGCTCCGGTCGCCCCCACGACCGCCAGTGTCGGGCGACCGGTGCGTGACATCAGCGGCCCGTGCCCCCGTAGACGACGGCCTCGTCGGTGTCGGAGTCGAGCCCGAAGGCGGTGTGCACGGCACGGACGGCCTCGGGCACCTCGTCGGCGCGGGTGACGACCGAGATGCGGATCTCGGAGGTCGAGATCAGCTCGATGTTGACGCCCGCGTCGCTGAGCGCCTCGAAGAAGGAGGCCGTGACGCCCGGGTTGGTCTTCATCCCGGCGCCGACCAAAGAGATCTTGCCGATCTGGTCGTCGTAGCGCAGGGAGTCGAAGCCGATGCCGGAGCGGTTGCGCTCGAGCGCGTCGATGGCCTTGCGGCCCTCGGTCTTCGGCAGGGTGAAGGAGATGTCGGTGAGGCCCGTGGAGGCGGCCGACACGTTCTGCACGACCATGTCGATGTTGATCTGGGCGTCCGCGATGGTCCGGAAGATGGCCGCGGCCTCGCCCGGCTTGTCCGGCACGCCGACGACGGTGATCTTGGCCTCGGAGGTGTCGTGCGCGACACCGGAGATGATGGCCTGCTCCACCTGCTGTTCCCCTTGCTCGATCGGCTCGCTGCTGACCCACGTGCCGCGCAGCCCGCTGAAGGAGGAGCGCACGTGGATCGGGATGTTGTACCGGCGGGCGTACTCCACGCAGCGGTGGAGCAGCACCTTGGAGCCGGACGCGGCCAGCTCCAGCATGTCCTCGAAGGAGATCCAGTCGATCTTCCGGGCCTTCTTCACCACGCGCGGGTCGGCGGTGAACACGCCGTCCACGTCGGTGTAGATCTCACAGACCTCGGCGTCGAGCGCGGCGGCGAGCGCGACGGCGGTGGTGTCGGAACCGCCGCGGCCCAGCGTGGTGATGTCCTTCTTGTCCTGGCTCACGCCCTGGAAACCGGCGACGATGGCGATGTTGCCCTCGTCCAGCGCGGTGCGGATGCGGCCCGGCGTGACGTCGATGATGCGGGCTTTGTTGTGGACCGAGTCGGTGATGACACCTGCCTGGCTGCCCGTGAACGACTGGGCCTCGTGGCCCAGCTTTTTGATCGCCATCGCCAGCAGGGCCATGGAGATACGCTCTCCGGCGGTCAGCAGCATGTCGAATTCACGTCCGGCAGGCATCGGAGAAACCTGCTCGGCGAGATCGATCAGCTCGTCCGTCGTGTCGCCCATCGCGGAGACCACGACAACCACCTGGTTGCCGTTCTTCTTGGCTTCCACGATCCGCTTGGCGACGCGCTTGATGCCCTCGGCATCGGCTACGGAGGAGCCTCCGTACTTCTGCACGACAAGGCCCACGTGCGCTCCTCGCTCGGTTCGTTTGTGTCGGCTCAGTCTATCGAGCGTCCGAAATCCACCATCGCGCTCCCGCATGGTGAGACGTCGTCCGCCCGGTCCCGAACCTGCCCAGCGGTACGCGGGCCACGCGGAAAGTGCTCCGCGTCACAGCGCGACCCGCCTGGTCAGCGCACCTGGCGGATGCCGAGCGGGGTGCCGATCTCCTCGGCCATGACCCGTCCGGCCTCCATCTCCAGCACCTCGTCGCCCAGGTCCTGGTCGGTGTCGAGACCGTCCAGCTCCTCCAGCGGCTGGTTGAGGCGGACGTGGATGAGGACGGACTGCAGGGCGCGCAGCACGGCGGAGGCGGTGGTGCCCCAGTTGGAGAAGTAGGAGAACTGCCACCACCACAGCGCCTCCGCGGTGCGGCCGGCCCGGTAGTGGACCATGCCGTGGCGCAGATCGGTGATGACGTCGGCGAGGTCGTCGGAGATCCGGGCGGCGACCGGCGCGGTGCGGGGCGCGTACGGGTCGAAGACCTCGGAGTAGACGTCGACCGGGTCCAGCAGGCGGGCCAGGTTCTCGCGCAGGCCGTCCGCGTCCGGCTCGGGGCCGGGGTCGGGCTCGTAGCGCTCGTCGGGGAGGAAGTCCTCGTGCGCGCCGAGGCGGCCGCCGGCCAGCAGGAGCTGGGAGACCTCCAGCAGGAGGAAGGGCACGGTGGAACCGGGCTCGTCGCCCTTGGCGACCTCGGTGACGGCGACCAGGAAGCTCTCGATCTGGTCGGCGATCTGGACGGCGAAGTCGTCCGGGTTCTGCGACGTGGCGTGCAGCGTGGCGTCAGACATCTAGCAGTCGTCTCCCCTCGAAGGCGCGGCCGAGGGTGACCTCGTCCGCGTATTCCAGGTCCCCGCCGACCGGGAGGCCGCTGGCCAGGCGGGTGACCTTCAGACCCATGGGCTTGATCATGCGGGCGAGGTACGTCGCCGTGGCCTCGCCTTCGAGATTGGGATCGGTGGCGAGGATCAGCTCCGTGACGGTGCCGTCGGCCAGGCGGGCCAGGAGTTCCCTGATCCGCAGGTCGTCCGGGCCGACACCCTCGATGGGGCTGATCGCGCCGCCCAGGACGTGGTACTTGCCCCGGAACTCACGGGTGCGCTCGATGGCCACCACGTCCTTGGGCTCCTCGACCACGCAGATGACCGAAGTGTCGCGGCGCGGGTCGCGGCAGATGTTGCACAGCTCTTCCTGCGCCACGTTTCCGCAGGTCGCGCAGAAGCGGACCTTGGCCTTGACCTCCATGAGGGCGTGCGCGAGCCGTTTGACGTCGGTCGGCTCGGCCTGGAGGACGTGGAAGGCGATCCGCTGCGCGCTCTTGGGACCGACGCCGGGGAGCCGCCCCAGCTCGTCGATGAGGTCCTGGACCACGCCTTCGTACAACGGACTGCCTTTCCTTCAAGACCTTGCGGTACGTACGGTAGTTGCCCCGGCGTCAGAAAGGCAGACCGGGGATGCCGCCGCCGCCGAGTCCCTCGGCCAGCGGGCCGAGCTTCT
>NZ_MUNH01000475.1:0-18313 GCF_002154615.1 Streptomyces recifensis | reverse complement strand
CCGCGCCGCCTCGGGCGAAGTAGAGGTGCGCGAAGGGCGCGTCGGCGATCGACAGGGTCTGTCCAGGCTGCATCCGGGCGACGTGCAGGGCGGCGTCCCGCTGGCGGATGCCGATGGCTCGCTCCTGCGCGTGGCGCGGCATGCCGGAGGCCAGGACGGCCCAGTCGCCGCGCGCCAGTTCGTCACTGATGTCGGCCTGCTCATAGCCAGGCTTCAGGCCGGCTTCATCCGGAAGGGCCCACATCTGAATGAAGTGCACAGGCTTGTTGTGGGCCGGCTCACCCGTCAGGTTCCAGGAGTCGTTCTTCTCACTGTGCAGGATGCCGGTACCGGCGCTCATGCGCTGCGCCAGACCCGGGTAGATCACGCCGTTGTGACCCTCCGAGTCCTGGTGGACGAGGCCGCCCTCCAGCACCCAGGTGATGATCTCCATGTCGCGGTGGGGGTGGGTGTCGAATCCCGTACCGGGCGCGACGACATCGTCGTTGGAGACCAGCAGCAGACCGAAGTGCGTGTTCTTCGGGTCCCAGTGACGGGAGAACGAGAAGCAGTGCCGCGAGTCGAGCCATCCGGCCCGCGTGTGAAAGCGCTCGGCTGCGCGGTGAACGTCGAGTGAGGCCATGACCGGCCCTCCAGGAAGTCGGCAGTGGACCAGGCGGTCCCATTTAGTTGAATGTTATACCACTCACCTTGTTGTGGAGCTGTCTCTGCCGCGTCATGTGCGGTGAGCGAGGGTGGTGGAGCGGGCGCCCTCCGCCCCACCATCCCGCCTCAGGGCTCAGCGCCCGGACGCCTTCAAGAAGAGCGGGTTGGTCAGCGCGGCCATGGGGCCGAACAGCAGCGCGTCTCCCATGGTGTTGCCCTGTCCCGGTGTTCCGTCCGGCATGGGGTGCCGCACCTCGGCGCGGACATAGGAGGCAAGGGAGGCGGTCGTCCGCCACACCACCGAGCCCGCACCGTCCGCGGTCAGCGACTCCTGGTGCATCTGGCCCTCATCCGTAATGAACCGGACCGTGCCGTTCGGCACACCCTTCACGTCCAGCCGGATGTCCACGGGGGCGACGGCGGGCACTTCCAGCTCCTCCCCGATCCCTGCCTGGCGGGCGTGCCCGCTCGCGGTGAAGGTCAGCTGGACGGCCGAGGACTCCGCGATCCAACTCCGTCCCGCCCGGAGGCCGTCCATGACGGCCTCGGTGCTCAGGTCGTCCGCGAGCACGACGTTGTGCGGCAGTCCGACGGCCTGCGGTTCGCTGTGGGCGTCGCTGTTGCCCATGGCGGGGATCCACGTGCCGCCGGAACGGAGCGCCTCGCCGATCTTCTGGTCCCACGTACTGACAGCGTGCTCGTCGTCATACGTCCACGGTCCGGTCCATACCTCGGTGGCGTCCGCATCGTCGAAGCCGAACTTCCACTGGCTGGCTACGTAAGCGCAGTACATATGGGCGGGCACCACGATGCCGCCGCCCCGCCGCACCTGCCGCGCGAACCGCGGGAAGGCGTCATCGCGAGCGCGGTAACGCCAGTCGACCCAGTCGCCGGGTGGCAGGCCCAGGGCCAGCCAGTGGCCGTTGCGGGTGGTGACCTCCTCACCGGTGATGATCAGGAGGTCACTGCCCGCGTACTCGCCCCACGCACCGTGCGAGGCGGAGGTGTTGTGGTCGGTGGAGACCATGAAGTCCAGTCCGGCCGCGCGCGCCCCCGCCGCCACCTCGGCGGGCTGCCGCTTCCCGTCGGAGTGGACGGTGTGCAGATGGCAGTCGCCCCTGTACCAGGACCGGCCACGTCCCCTGGCGCGGCGCGGTGGGTAGTGACGCTGGGCGGCCGGGCCGTCCACGCCGTAGGTCAGCTCGACCTCGACGCGGTAGTTCAGGCCCTGCGGGGCAACCTGGTAAGGACCGAGCACCACGTGCCAGGTGCCGTGCTTCACCGGTCCGGGCAGGTATCCGGGAGTGGCCGCCTCGTTGGCGATCTCGAAGGAGGTTAGGGAACCACCGGACCAGCCGCCGAAGCCGCTTCCGCCGAGGCCGATCCCCCGCTCGTCGAAGATCCTGATGTCGCAGGCGTTTCCAGGCGTCCCCTTCGGCACGGCCGGCTTGTCGTACGCGTACGACACGGCGATCTTCCTGACTCCGTGTGGAACCTCCACAGGCAGGTAAACGAAGTCGGCGACCCCCGTCTCCAAATGGCCGCTGATGAGCCGGGTTTCCGCGCCGGCGCTCGGTACGCCGCCGGTCGGCCCGCCGTCGGCGCCACGGGCGAACGACACAGGGGCGAGCGTCAGGGCGGCGGCCCCGGCAGCTCCGCCCCGAAGAAGGCGACGGCGGTCGATGGCAGCGCGGGGCTCAACCGGGGTTACCGCCTCCAGAGGCGGCACGTCCGCCCGATGTTCACAGCGGCCGCCAAGGCACATGGTGGTCCTCAGCAGAGGGGGGGGGCGGCAGGGGGATCGCGCCGAACTCTTGACCAGCGGTGTGAACAACAGATGAGCCTCGTGTGGCCGTCGGCGCAATTACGCCAGCAGGCAACCTACGGCCCGCCCTGGCCGGCCACGCCGGGTGTGGATCAGGGCTCTGACGACGCGAAAGCGACCCATAGACGGGGTTTTCGTGCCGGTCCTGTTGCCTGAGCTGCGACAGGGCGTAACTTCCTGAAGCACCCGGCCGGCAGGCCGAACAGGGCTCACTCCTGCACCGCACCGAACAAGAGATTGAGTCCCTCGGTCATGGTCGGGTGGGCGATGATCATGTCGCGGAGAGCGGTGTAGGGCATGTCGGCCAGCATGGCCGTCTGCACGGTGGTCAAGGCTTCCCCAGCCTCGTGTCCGAGCAGAGAGACCCCCAGAATGCGGCCCGTGGGCCCGTCGATGACCGCCTTCCACAGACCGTCCGTCTCTCGCATGGTGCGAGCGCGAGGGATTGCGGTGACGGGAAGCTCGGCGATGCGGACGTCGTACCCAGCGGCTCGCGCCTGCTCCTCCGTGAGACCCACACGCGCGAGTTCCGGTGTCAGGAAGATCGTGTAGGGGATGAGCCGATCCTTGGTGCTGCGGGAGCCACCCGCGAGGTTCTCCCTGAGGATCCGGTAGTCGTCGAGCGAGACGTGGGTGAACTGAGGGCTCCCGGCCACGTCCCCGGCAGCCCAGATCCCCGGGGCGGAAGTGGCCAGTCGTTCGTCCGTCACGACGTAGCCCTTGCCGTCCACCTCGACACCCGCCGCGGCGAGATCGAGGTCGGGTGTGGCGGGGGCGCGGCCCGTGGCCACCAGAACGTCATCTGTTTCGAGCGAGGTACCGTCACTCAGGGTGATCTGCACCTCTGCGTCATTTCGACGGACTTCGGTGACCGAAATACCGGTCAGGACGTGGATGCCGTCGCGCTTCAGGAAGTCGGCCACAGCCTGGGCAATGTCCTCGTCCTCGCGGGGAAGCAGGCGGGGGCCCGACTCCACCAGCGTCACGTTCGTACCGAAAGTGGCGAACATCTGGGCGAATTCGAGCCCGACGGTTCCGCCGCCGATGATGACCAGGCGCTGCGGCAGACGTTCCAGCTCGAGCAGCGAGTCGCTGGTCAGGTAGCCGCTGTCCGCCAGTCCGGGAATCGACGGGACGAACGGACGTGTGCCGGTGTTGATCACGGTCTGCGTGCCACTGAGGGTACGGGTACCGCCGCCGCCGAGCGCCACCTCCACGGCGCCAGGAGCGATGAAGCGCGCTTGGCCGATCACCAGGTCCATGCCAGAGGCCAGGAACTGCTTGTGGTTGATGGCGACCATGCCTTGGACCACACCGTTCTTGTGCTCCAGGAGACTCCTGGAAGTGACGTGCGAGGCATCGACCTGCACACCGAGCTCCCCGGCGTTGCGCAGGGACCTCAGCGTGCGGGCGCTGCTCACCAGGGCCTTGGTGGGGATGCACGCCACGTTGATACAGGATCCGCCGATCATTTCCCGCTCGACCATGGCAACCGATTTGCCGCTTCGGGCGGCGTCCATGGCGAGCGTCTTGCCCGCCTTTCCGCCGCCCACGACAAGAAGATCGAAGCGTTCGGTGTTGTCGGTCATTGCTGCTCCGTAAGGCCGCTGGTCACCTACCGGGCATGTCACTCGGGAGGTTTCTGGACAAAGCATGGCAAGCTGCCGTCCAAAGTATCAGATAGAACGGTCAGTCTATTAGAATGGGCGGTATGTCCTCCATGAACACCCGACGACTACCGGCGGAGCGGTTGCTCCGAGCCGCTTCCGAGCTCTTCTCCAGGGAGGGCATACGGGCAGTGGGCGTTGACCGGATCCTCGCCGAGGCGGGGACGGCGCGGGCGAGTCTCTACCAGACCTACGGATCGAAAGACGCCTTGATCGTCGCCTATATGGAGCAATGCCATGAAGAGGACCGCGCCGCTCTTCAGCGTGCGGTCCAGGACGAGCCCGACCCGGTCGCCAGGATTCTGGCGGTTTTCGATCTTGACGCCCGCACCGCCCCCGACAAAGGTTTCCGCGGGTGCTCCTACGGCAACGCGGTGACGGAGTTTCCCCAGGTCGACCACCCCGTCCATGCCGTGATCGAGCGCCACCGCAAGTGGCTCCTCGCGGTATGGGTCCGGGATCTGGTCGCCCTGGGGGCGCGCCGGCCGGCGCAGACAGCCGAGCAGTTGCTGTTGCTGCATGACGGGGGGCTTCGGAGATCCCAGTTCAGCCGATCGGTGAAGCCGATCGTTCAGGCGAGGGAGATGGCGGCCACCGCCATCGCCGGCCAGCTGCAGGACTGATCACGGAACGGCGTGCGGACGCGGCACCGGTGAACCGCGATGGACGCCCCCCCCTGCCGCGACCGTGGCCCCCAACGCCGGAATGGTCACGCACCGTTGCGCAGAACGCGCAAGTCCTCGCTCGCCTGCGCGCGCATGGCAGGCAGCAACGGGTGCAGCGCCTCAGGGAGACCGGAGAGCACCAGCGTGACCTCCTCCGGGGTGCCGGCTTCATCGAGGAAACCGACCATCAGGTGTCCGGCGACAGGCGGTGTCGTGGCGACGACCCGCTGAGCGAAGTCCGCCCACGCCGCGGCGGTGACATGAGCGCGCAAGGCCGGAAAGAGGACGGGCTCCTCGTGGCTCAGGTGAGCGTGGACCACGTCGCGCACGGCACTGGCCGCGTCGTGTAGGAGACGCCGGACGGCCTCCACATCGAGATCACCGGCGGTGGTGGGGACGCTCGCCAAGAGGTCCAGCGCCTCGTCCAGCTGCTGGTGTTCACCACTCAGCTCTTCGAGGGCCTGAGCCGCTTCCGGCGCGACGGCGGTGATCTGCGGCCACAGATCGTCGTCCTCGCTCTCGTGGTGGTGGTGCAGGTTGGCCACGAGGAAGTCCCGAAGCTGCTCGAGTGCAGGAAGCGGGACCGCCTCGCGGAGGGCTGCCTCCGCGAGAAGGGAGGAGGCCAGCCGGTGCACATTGTGCGTCAACCGCGTTTCGATGACCGCAGTCGAGTCGGTAGTAGAATCTTCAACGAACATAAGAGTCAATTTATTGACCATGCAAGCGTCATGTCAATCAACCGACTTGTCACAATCTAGGCACACATAAGTGTGACTAACCGGACAAGATTCGCGCCTTGACAATGACTGCCGAATCGGCGAATGCAGCGGGGGCTGCCCCGCCAGTCGGCTCTGCAGGGCCGAGCCGTCAGCCGTGCGCTGGGCGAGTTCCACACGCCTGTGCTGCACTGCCGCGTTCGCTGGACCCCCGGCACGCCTCGTCTTGTGGGACCGCATTGCCAGCAACGATGGCCTCACAAGAGGCTGATGAGTCTTCGCACCACCACCTTGCTGATCAGCGCCGTGCTTCTTGCCGTCATGAGCACGGCGTGGCCCGCGACGGCTGCCCGGTCCACCGCGACCACGCAGCCGGCCAACGGCAACAGCGCGGGCGGCTCCTCCGCCCAGCACAACCGGTCGTCGAAGCAGAACGACACCTCCCGCAGCCTGCCCGGTCACGTCGAGCGGCTCTGCGAGATCCCGAAGCGGGGTGAGTACGGCTGCCGCGGGACGCCTTGCCGCCGGTCAGCTCGCTCCTTCCCGCACCGACGCCGTCGGCTGCTGCGAGCGGCAGCCGCGCGCGGATGCGATCGGCGTCGGCTTGCCCACAGTGGTGTTATCAAGGGTGTATGGAGGCATTCTCCGGACGCCCTCCGAGCCCGGAACGTCATCCGCCCGTCGGACGCCCGCGCAAAGGTCGCGCTTCCCGGCTGGACCTGCGCAGTGCGGCCGGTCAGGTGTTCCTCCTCCAGGTCGTCATCGTGGTCCTGCTGGTGGTGGCCGCGGTGGTGGGCATGGCGCTCCAGGCGGCGAATGACGCTCTGCAGCAGGGGCGACGGGAGTCGGTCATCGCGGCCCAGTCGTTCGCGAGTGCCCCTGGCGTGGCCGCGGCACTGCGGAGCCGGGACCCCTCAGCGGTGCTCCAGCCGTGGGCCGAGGCGGCGCGCAAGCGCACAGGCATGGATTTCGTCGTCGTCCTGAGCACGAAGGGGGTTCGTTACACGTACCCCTATCCGCAGGAGATCGGGAAGAAGTTCGTCGGCTCCATAGCACCGGCACTGAAGGGCCGTACCGTCATCGAGCAGGCCGGTGGGCCGCCTGTGCCCGCGGGCCGGGGGACGGCCGTGCAGGCGGTGGTCCCGGTGACCGACTCGCGCGGCAAGGTGGTCGGCCTGGTGTCCGCCGGCATCACGGTCAGGAACGCGGCGGGGCTGTGGCTGCCGCAACTGCCGATCATCCTGGCCGGCGGCACGGTCGCGCTGGCGCTGGCCATGACGGGAATGACGCTGGTGTCCCGGCGGCTGCGACGGCAGACCTACGGCCTGGCTCCGGTGGAACTGGCTCAGTTGTACGAGCACCACGACGCGGTCCTGCACGCGGTGCGGGAAGGGGTGCTGATCACCGACGCCGACGGACGGCTGCTGTTGGCGAACGACGAGGCGACGCGGCTGCTCGGGCTGCCGGCTGACGTGCGGGGGCGCTCGATCGGGGAGTTGGGACTGTCGGAGCCGGTCCTGAGCCTGCTGTCGTCGCGGGAGGAGGTCACCGACGAGGTGCGCCGCGCGGGGGACCGACTGCTGGCGGTGAACAAACGGCCGACGTACCCGCAGGGTGACCGGGGTGGCAGCGTGGTGACGCTCCGGGACACCACGGAGCTGGCGGAGATCTCGGGTCGGGCCGAGGTCGCTCGGGAGCGGCTGAGGCTGCTGTACGAGGCCGGGGTGCGGATCGGGACGACGCTGGATGTGAGACGTACGGCCCAGGAGCTGGCCGACGTGGCGGCGCCGCAGTTCGCCGACCTCGTGACGGTGGACCTGCTCGACGCGGTGCTGCGGGGGTGGGAGCCGACGGCGGAGGGCTGGCGGCATCTGCGCCGGGCGGCGATCGGCGGCGAACAGCGGACGATGCCGCTGTATCCGCTGGACGAGATGATCGCGTTCTCGCCCCGCACCCCGCAGATGCGGACGCTGCAGGAGGGGCGGGGGATGCTGGAGGCGGACCTGCGCCGGTCGGACGGCTGGCAGGAACAGGACCCGGAGCGCGCCCGGAAGGCCCTGGAGGGCGGGCTGCGGTCGCTGGTGGCCGTGCCACTGCGGGCGCGGAACGTACCGCTGGGCGTGGCCAGCTTCTACCGGACGGCGGACTCCCCACCGTTCGGACCGGAGGATCTCGCCTTCGCGGAGGAACTGGCCGTCCGGGCGGCGGTAGCCATCGACAACGCCCGTCGGTTCACCCGGGAGCACGCGATGGCGGTGGCGCTGCAGCGCAGTCTGCTGCCGCGCGGACAGCCGGAGCAGGACGCGCTGGAGGTGGCCTGGCGGTATCTGCCCTCGGCGGCGGGGGTGGGCGGGGACTGGTTCGACGTCATCCCGCTTCCGGGCGCGCGTGTGGCCCTGGTGATGGGTGACGTCGTCGGTCACGGGCTGCACGCGGCCGCGACGATGGGGCGGCTGCGCACCGCGGTGCTCAACTTCTCCACCCTGGACCTGCCCGTGGACGAGGTGCTCGGGAACCTGAACGACCTGGTCGTGCGCATGGACAACGAGAAGAACAGCGGGGATGCCGTCGAGGGCCAGGAAGGGGAGGCGGTGACCGGAGCGACCTGCCTGTACGCGGTGTACGACCCGGTGGCGGGGACCTGCACGACGGCCCGTGCGGGACACCCGGAACCGGTGGTGGTGCGCCCGGACGGGACGGTCGCCTGCCTTGGTGTGCCGGTCTCGGCCCCCCTCGGTCTGGGCGGCTACCCCTTCGAGAGCGTCGAGGTGTCCCTGCCGGAGGGTTCACAACTGGTGCTGTACACCGACGGCCTGGTGGAGAACCGCGCCCACGACTTCGACGTCGGGATGGAGAGGCTGCGCCGGGCTCTGGCCGGGTCCGGGGAACGCACTCCGGAGGAGACGTGTCAGGCGGTGATCGACGCGCTGAAGCCGTCACGCCCCTCCGACGACATCGCGCTGCTGACGGCACGTACCAGGATGTTCCCGCCCTCGCGCGTGGCCGAGTGGGAGGTGCCGCCCGATCCGGCGTTGGTGCCCTCGGTGCGGGCGCGCTGCAGGGAGACGTTGCTGGAGTGGGGGCTGGAGGATTTCGGATTCGCCACGGAGCTGATCGTCAGCGAGTTGGTCACGAACGCGATCCGGTACGGCTCGCCACCGGTCGGCGTGCGGCTGTTGCACGGACGCTGTCTGATCTGCGAGGTCTCGGACGGCAGCGGTACCTCGCCGCGCCTTCGGCGGGCGGCGGCCACGGACGAAGGCGGGCGGGGGCTCTTTCTGGTGTCGCAGTTCGCGCAGCGCTGGGGAACGCGGTACACGACCCGCGGCAAGGTCATCTGGACGGAGCAGCTTCTTCACGACGGCGGATCCGCCGCCTCGGGCCCCGCACCGGTCGACTTCCTTCTCGACCAGTTCGACCTCGGCCAGTTCGATGATCCCGGTCTGTGAGCCGACGTCGACCTCGAGCGTCAGGGACGGCGGCGTGTCCGGCGTGACGAACCTCCGTCAGCAGGCCGGACTCCGCCGGTCCGATGCGGTCACGCGAGCCACGGGGACTCCTTGTGACGCGTCTGCGGGTTGGCGTCCGTTTCGCCCACGGCCGCCTCCGAGCCCGTCGTGCCGGGCGCGGCCGAGTGCCCCAGGTGCCGGTGCACGAAGTGGATGGACATCGCGCCCTCGCCGGCCGCCGAAGCCACCCGCTTCACCGAGCCGCTGCGCACGTCCCCCACCGCGAAGACCCCGGGCAGGCTGGTCTCCAGGGTCATGCACGAGCGCCCGAGGCCGTGCCACACCTCGGGCTGGGCGCAGGCTTCCCGCGCCTCGGGCCCGGTGAGGACGAAGCCGCGGGAGTCCAGGGCGACGCTGTCGGCCAGCCACTGGGTGTGGGGTTCGGCGCCGGTGAAGACGAACAGAGCCCGTGCCGCGAGCCGACGGTGTTCGCCCGTCCGGTTGTCGACCACGTCGAGCTCCTCCAGCACCTCCTCGCCGATGACCTCGGTGACCTCCGTGTGCAGCATGACCTCGACCCGGGGGTGCCGCTCGACCTGGTCGACCAGGTAGCGGGACATGTTGGCGTCCAGGCTGGGCCCCCGGATCAACAGGTACACCTTCGGCGCGTACGCCGCGAGGAACAGCACCGCCTGGCCGGCCGAGTTGCCCCCGCCGACGACGGCCACCGGGTCGGCACCGCACTGCTGGGCCTCGTAGACGGTGGCCGAGTAGTGGACGCTCGTTCCCTCCAGGCGTTCGATGCCGGGCACCTTGAGCCGGCGGTAACGGGCACCCGTGGCCAGGACGACGGCACGGGCGGTGACCTCGCTGCCGTCGGCGAACGTCACCACGAAATGATCCTCGTCCTTGCGGTGGAGACCGGTCGCCTCGACCGGGATGCTGATCCTGGCGCCGAACTTGTCGGCCTGGAGCACGGCGCGTTCGGTGAGTTCGGCGCCGGAGATGCCGGCGGGGAAGCCGAGCAGGTTCTCGATGCGCGACGACGTTCCGGCCTGGCCCCCGGTGGCCATCGCCTCCACGACGGTCGTGCTCAGGCCCTCGGAGGCGGCGTACACCGCGGCGGCGAGGCCGCCGGGTCCGGAGCCGACGATCACGACGTCGCCGTGACGGTCTCCGTCAGGCAGGGTCGGCAGGCCGATGAGCCGGGCCAGTTCCGCGTTGCTGGGGTTGCGCAGCAGGGTGGTGTCCCGCCAGATGACGATGGGTGTCTCCTCCGGGCCGACTCCGAAGCGCCGCAGCAGCTCCTCGGCCTCCTCGTCGGTCTCCAGGTCGATCCAGCGGTGCGGCAGACGGTTGCGGATGGCGAACTCGCGCAGCCGTCTGGTGTCGGGTGAGTAGCGCGAGCCGATGATGCGGAAGCCGGCGCCCTGCCCGACGAGCAGCGCACGACGGCCCAGACAGGCGCGCAGCACGACGTCCGCGAGGGCGGAGTCCTGGGACACCAGGTGGCGCAACTCGTCGAGGGAGACGACCAGGACCTCGCCCGGCTCCCTGACGACAGCGGTGTAGAAGGCCACCTGGTCGTGCAGCAGCCCGAGTTCGCCGATGAAGCGACCGGGGCCGTGCACACGCAGCAGGTGTTCCTCGGGCGTGCCGTAGTCCTCGATGACGGCGACGCTGCCCTCGAGGACGACGATGAACGTCTCGCAGCGCTCGCCCTCCCGGATCAGCACGTCGTTCGCCGAGGTTCTCCGGCGCTCTCCGTGTTCCGCGAGACGTGCTATCTGCTCCTGCGTGAGGCGCGGGTACGCGCCGTAGATGTCCGGGCTCTCCCAGAAGGCGGCCTCGTCCGTTTCCCGCGGCGCCGGCTCTCCGCCCGGCTGCGGCTGGTCGGCGGACATCAGGCGAACGCCTCGTGGACGAAGCACCAGCGCCAGTCCTCGCCGGGCTCGAACGACTGCACGATGGGGTGGGCGTCGGCAGCGGCGTGCTTGCGCGCGTGCCTGTTCGGCGAGGAGTCACAGCACCCGACGTGCCCGCAGGTCAGGCAGAGCCTCAGGTGGACCCACGGGGAGCCGGTCAGCAGACATTCCTGACATCCTTGCGGGGTCAGTGGCTGGACCGGCCGGACAAGCGCGAGGTGGGGGTCTGCGTGCACGGTCATACGGATCACCCTTCCCGGGTCGTGATCGTCTGTTCCACCCACTGGCGCAGCGCGGGGGCGGGGGCCGCTCCCGCCTGCCGGGCGACGGTCTCCCCCTTGTCGAGGATGAGCAGTGTCGGCACAGCCTGCACCTCGAAGCGCCTCGCCAGTCGCGGGTTCTTGTCGACGTCGACCTTGACGAGCTTGATCCGTCCCGCGAGTTCGGTGGCCACCTGCTCCAGCGCGGGGCTGACCATCCGGCACGGGCCGCACCAGGTGGCCCACAGGTCGACCACGACAGGGAGGTCGGCCCGTTCGGCGACCTCGGTGAAGTCGTCGTCACCCGCGTCCACCACCCACGGCAGGGGCTGCTTGCAGTGGCCGCACCTGGGGCGGCCCTCCGCGGCCACGGGCACCCGGTTGGTGCGCCCGCAGTGCGGACAGCTGATGGTCGTCGCCCGCACCGTGCTCATGCCGCCCGCGCTCCCGTCACGTCCTCGGGCTGGTCGTAGGTGACCACCAGCTCTCCGTGCTGGGCGTCGACGCGGACCGTCGCGCCGTCCTGGACGTCACCGCGCAGCAGGGCGCGCCCGACCATCGTCTCGACCTCGTGGGAGATGTAGCGGCGCAGCGGCCGGGCCCCGTACACCGGGTCGTAGCCCTGGTGGGCGATCAGCTTCCGTGCGTCTTCGGTGAGTACCACGTTGATGCGGCGTTCGGCGAGCCGGCGGCGCAGCTCGTCGAACTGCAGCTCCACGATCCGCTCGATCTGCCGCTCACCGAGCGGCTTGAACAGCACGATGTCGTCGACGCGGTTGAGGAACTCCGGGCGGAAGTGCCCGCGCAGCTCGCCCATCACCAGGGCGCGGGCGTCCGGCTTGATCTCGCCCTCGGCGGTGACGCCGTCGAGGAGGTGCTCGGAGCCGATGTTGGACGTCATGATGATCACGGTGTTGCGGAAGTCGACGGTGCGGCCCTGGGAGTCGGTGATGCGGCCGTCGTCGAGGACCTGCAGCAGGGTGTTGAAGACATCGGTGTGCGCCTTCTCGATCTCGTCGAACAGCACGACCGAGTAGGGCTTGCGGCGCACGGCCTCGGTGAGCTGGCCGCCTTCCTCGTAGCCGACGTAGCCGGGCGGTGCGCCCATCAGCCGGCTGACGGTGTGCCGTTCCTGGTACTCACTCATGTCGAGGCGGACGATGTTCTCCTCGGAGTCGAACAGGGCCGCCGCGAGGGTCTTGGCCAGCTCCGTCTTCCCGACGCCGGTGGGGCCGAGGAAGATGAACGATCCGATGGGGCGGCGCGGGTCGCGGATGCCGGCCCGGGCGCGGATGATGGCGTCGGCGACGAGCTTGACGGCCTCGTCCTGGCCGATGACGCGCTCGCGCAGGATCTCGTCGAGGCGCAGCAGCTTCTCGCGCTCGCCCTCCTGGAGGCGGGCGACGGGGACGCCGGTCCAGGCGGCGACGATCTCGGCGATCTCCTCCTCGGTGACGACCTCGCGCAGCAGCCGGTTCTGCCCTTGCTTGGAGGCCAGTTGCTCCTCCTCCGCGGCGAGCCGGCGCTCCAGGTCCCGCAGGCGGCCGTAGCGGAGTTCGGCGGCGCGGTTGAGATCGTAGGCGCGTTCGGCCTCCTCCGCCTCGTGACGGACCTGCTCCAGTTCCTGGCGGAGCTCCTGCACGCGGCGGATGGCCTGCCGTTCGGCCTCCCACTGGGCGCGTTTGGCGTCGGCCTCGCTGCGCAGGTCGGCCAGTTCCTTGCGGAGTTCCTCCAGGCGGGCCTTGCTGGCGGGATCGGTCTCCTTGGACAGGGCCGCCTCCTCGATCTCCAGGCGGGTGACCCGTCGGGTGATCTCGTCGAGTTCGGCGGGCATCGAGTCGATCTCGGTACGCAGCCTGGCGCACGCCTCGTCGACGAGGTCGATGGCCTTGTCGGGCAGGAACCGGTCGGTGATGTAGCGGTGGCTGAGGGTGGCCGCGGAGACCAGCGCGGTGTCCTGGATCTTCACACCGTGGAAGACCTCGAGGCGTTCCCGCAGTCCGCGCAGGATGGAGATGGTGTCCTCCACGCTCGGCTCGTCGACGAGCACCTGCTGGAAGCGGCGTTCGAGGGCGGCGTCCTTCTCGATGTACTTGCGGTACTCGTCGAGAGTGGTGGCGCCGATCATGTGGAGTTCGCCGCGGGCGAGCATCGGCTTGAGCATGTTGCCCGCGTCCATGGCCCCTTCGGCAGCGCCCGCTCCTACGACGGTGTGGAGTTCGTCGACGAAGAGCAGGATGCGCCCCTGGGCGGCCTTCACCTCGGACAACACGGCCCTGAGGCGTTCCTCGAACTCCCCGCGGTACTTGGCGCCGGCGACCAGGGAGCCCATGTCGAGGGCGAACACGGTCTTGTCGCGCAGGCCCTCGGGGACGTCGCCGCGGACGATGCGCTGGGCCAGGCCCTCGACGATGGCGGTCTTGCCGACGCCGGGGTCGCCGATCAGGACGGGGTTGTTCTTGGTCTTGCGGCTCAGGATCTGGGTGACGCGGCGGATCTCCGCGTCACGGCCGATGACCGGGTCCAGCCGCCCGGACCGGGCCTCGAGAACCAGGTCGCGGCCGTACTTCTCCAAGGCCTCGTAGGCGACTTCGGGGTTGGCGGAGGTGACTCGCTGGTTGCCGCGGATCTGGGTGAGCGCGCTCAGGAACGACTCCCGGGTCACGCCGTGCTCCTTGAGCAGGCGTCCGGCCGCGGTCGCCGATCCCTCCTCGGCCAGGGCGAGCAGGAGGTGCTCCACCGACACGTACTCGTCCTTGAGGCGTTTGGCCTCCCGCTCGGCCGCGTCCAGCAGGCGGGACAGACGCTGGGTGACGAAGACCTGCCCGGGGGACGCGCCGGGGCCGGTGACCTTCGGGCGCCGGGCCAGTTCGCTCTGCACGGCCGTGCGCAGTTCCTCCGGGTCGGTGCCGGACTGTTGCAGCAACCGCGGGACGATTCCGTCCTCCTGATCGAGGAGAGCCAGCAGCAGGTGTTCCCCGTCGACTTCGGTGTGCCCCATGCCGACGGCCACCGACTGGGCTTCCTGGAGTGCTTCCTGGGACTTCTGGGTGAGACGGTTCATGTCCATGGCGGTATGTCACTCCTCGTACCGGCGCGGCGCAGGGCGGCTTCGAGCAGGCTGATGCGGTCCAGCAGGTCGAGCACCAGGCCGATGGATGCGTAGTTGAGGCACAGCCCGGTGCGCAGCCGCTGGACGCGGGCAAGGGCGGCCGGGGCCGTGGGTCCGAACACCAGCCGTCCGGAGGCGTCGCGCTCGGCCTCGACCAGGCCGAGAGCGACGAACCGGCGGATGAGGTCGGGATGGACACCGGCGCGGCGGGCCACGGTGTGCAGGGAGAGCCTGGGCACCGGCACGATCGCGTACTGGACGCGGGCCGGTGCGGGAGCGGCCAGCGAAGACGTCTGGCGTGCCGGTCGGTCGCTCATCGTGTCCTCCTGGGGTCGAACGAGGAGACGGCGGCGAGCTCCTCGAACAGTTTGCGCTCCTTGTCGCCGAGCTTGGGCGGCACCATGATCCGGAGCTCGGCGTACAGGTCGCCGTCGGCGCCGCGCGGTCCCGGCATGCCCTCGCCTCGCAGCCGCAGCCGCCGGCCGCTGGAGGACCCGGCGGGCACGGTCACCTTGGCCGTCGCCCCGCTCGGTGTGGACACCGGGACCGTCGCGCCCAGTGCGGCCTCCCAGGGGGTGACCGGAAGCTGCACGTACACGTCCCGGCCGTCGAGGCGGAACAGGGGGTGGGGCTGGATCCGCACCCGCAGGTACAGGTCGCCCGCCGGGCCGTCGCCGCTGCCGCGGCCGCCCTCGCCCGCCAGCCGGATGCGCTGCCCGTCGGTGACGCCGGGCGGCACCTCCACCTCGTAGCGCCGCGGCCCGGAGGGCCCGGTGAGGGTGACGGTGCGGCGGCCTCCGCGGTAGGCCTCCTCGACGGTGAGCGGCAGTTCGGCCTCCTGATCCGCTCCCGGCACCCGCATCCGTCCGGCGCCGCCGAAGAACGAGCTGAACAGGTCGTCGACGTCGACGCCCTCCGAGCCGAAGCCACTCGTGGCGTACTGGGCCCGGGGGCCGCCCCCGGTGGACCAGCGGAAGCCGCCACCGGGTCCTGCGCCGGCTCCGACGCGCTCCTCCCAGTCCTCGGGGACCTTCCGGAAGTCCTCGCCGAAGCGGTCGTAACGGGCCCGCTGGTCAGGGTCGGACAGGACGCTGAATGCCTCGTTGACCTCCTTGAACCGCTCCTCCGCCGCGGGGTCCTTGTTGACGTCGGGGTGGTACTTGCGCGCCAGTTTGCGGTACGCCTGCTGGATCTCGTCCCTGTCGGCGTTGCGCGGGACCCCGAGAACCTCGTAGAAGTCGCGTGCCACGGCCGCTCACTCCCGCTTGGCGACGGTCACGGCGGCCGGCCTCAACTGCCGCTCGGCCTCGCCGTAGCCGGGGCGCAGCACCTGTGTCACGGTGTTCGGTTCGGCCTCGGTGTCCTGGACCACGCCGACGACCTCGTGCCGGGCGGGGTCGAACGGGACGCCGGTCTCGGCGTGACGCTCGTAGCCGAGGCGTTCGAGGATGGACACGGCCTGGTCGCGCACGGCGCGGACCCCCTCGACGATCGCCCCGGAGTCAGAGGCCGCGTGGCTCAGGGCCAGTTCGAGGTTGTCGATGACGGGGAGGAAGGCCGCGGCCGTGCGGGCGCGCTCGGCCCCGCGCTCCCGGTCCAGTTCCCTGGCGTGCCGCTTGCGCAGGTTGTCCAGGTCGGCGAGGGCGCGCCGCCAGCGGTCCTCGACCTCTTTCAGCGCCGCCGCGTACTCGTCCTCGGCCCCGGCCGGACCGGTGGCCGCGTCCGGCCCCGGTCCGGTCTCCGTGCCGGGCGGCGCGGGCCCGGGCTCGGGCAGGTCGCCCTGCGGCGGCGGTGCGGCGGCCTCGGGCGGCAGGTCGGACGATCGGTCCTGGGGCGGGATCGGCATGGCGGGTACCTCAGCCCTTGTCGAACTCGGCGTCGATCACGTCTTCGTCGGCGCCGGGGCCGCCCTGCGCGGAGGCGTCCGGCCCGGTGGTGTCCGACGGACCACTCGCCGCCGCCTCGGTCCGGTGGGCGGCGAGCCCGGCGTGGATCTGCTGCAGTTCGGAGATCAGCGGCCTGACCTTGTCCACTCCGGCCTCGTTCTTGACCGCGTCGCGGGCCTCGGCCACCAGCATCTCGGCACGGGCCTTCTCGTGCGCGGGCGCGGCGTCGCCCAGTTCGGCCAGGCGCCTTTCGACCTGGTAGGCGATCGCGTCCAGTTCGTTGCGGGCGTCGACGGCCTCGCGCAGGGCCTGGTCCTGGCCCTGGTTGCGCTCGGCCTCCTCGACCATGCGGTCGACCTCGCTCCGGTCGAGGTTGGAGCTCTCGCTGATGGTGATGCCCTGTTCCTTGCCGGTGTCCTTGTCCCGCGCGCTGACGTTGAGGATGCCGTTGGCGTCGACGTCGAAAGTGACGTCGACCTGTGGTTCGCCCCGTGGCCCCGGCCGGATGTCGGTGAGCTGGAACCGGCCCAGCACCCGGTTGTCGGCGGCCCGCTCCCGCTCGCCCTGGAGGACCACCACGTCGACGGCCGGCTGGTTGTCCTCGGCGGTGGAGAAGGTCTCGCTGCGGCGCACCGGGATGGTGGTGTTCCGATCGACGATCTTCGTCATCACTCCGCCGCGCGTCTCCACGCCCAGCGACAGCGGGGTGACGTCGAGCAGCAGGACATCCTTGACCTCGCCCTTGAGGACCCCGGCCTGGATCGCGGCGCCCAGCGCCACGACCTCGTCGGGGTTGACGCTCATGTTGGGGTCCTTGCCGCCGGTCAGCCGTCGCACCAGTGCCTGGACGGCGGGGATGCGGGTGGAGCCGCCGACGAGGATGACCTCGTCGATGTCGTTCTCGCCGACCTTGGCGTCGGCCATGGCCTGCTGGACCGGCCCCAGGCAGCGCTCCACCAGGTCGGCGGTGATCTGCTCGAAGGTGGACCGCATGATCGAGTCGGTGAGATGTTTGGGCCCGGAGGCGTCGGCGGTGATGAACGGCAGGCTCACCTGGGTCTGGGTGACGGAGCTGAGCTCGGTCTTGGCCTTCTCCGCCGCCTCGAACAGACGTTGCAGCGCCTGCGGGTCCTTGCGCAGGTCGATGCCGTTCTCCTTCTGGAAGTCGTCCGCGAGGTAGTCCACCAGACGCCGGTCGAAGTCGTCGCCGCCCAGATGGCTGTCACCCGCCGTCGAACGCACCTCCACCACGCCGTCGCCGACGTCGAGGATGCTCACGTCGAACGTGCCGCCGCCCAGGTCGAAGACGAGCACCGTCTCGTGCTCCTTCTTGTCCATGCCGTAGGCGACGGCGGCGGCCGTCGGCTCGTTGATGATCCGCAGCACTTCCAGGCCCGCTATCCGGCCGGCGTCGCGGGTCGCGGTGCGCTGGGCGTCGTTGAAGTAGGCGGGCACGGTGATGACGGCCTCCGTGACCCGCTCCCCCAGCTGCTTGGAGGCGTCGTCGGCGAGTTTGCGCAGCACTTGTGCGCTGATCTCCTCAGGCGCGTACAGCTTGTCGCGCACCTTGAAGCGGGCCTCGCCGTTCTCGCCCGGAACGACGTCGTAGGCGACGGCCTTGGCCTCGTCGGCGACCTCGTCGAAGTGCCGGCCGATGAACCGCTTGGCCGAGTAGATGGTGCCCTTCGGGTTGAGGATCGCCTGGCGCCGGGCCAGCTGGCCCACCAGGCGTTCACCGGTGTCGGTGAAGGCCACCACGGACGGCGTCGTGCGGTTGCCCTCGCTGTTGGGCACGACGATCGGCTCGCCGCCCTCCCACACGGCGATCACCGAGTTGGTGGTACCCAGGTCGATGCCCACTGCCTTGGCCATGAGGAACTCCTCCCGGTGCGCCTGCGCAATCTCGAGCACTGTCCAGGGTGGCGACCCGCGTTGCTCCGCGCCTGCGCCTGGCGAGTCAGGAATGCACGGGTCCGGTCGCCCCACGAGGACGAGAAAGAATCCGCACCCGCGGGTGAGCCGGTTGGGGAGGGGTACGCGCAATACCGTTCTCTTCCCCGGAAACACGGGGAGAACGGAGCGATCCCATGGCCAGCAGTCGGGCGCACAGCCTGTACCGCCGCTACTCCGGCCGGAAGGGCGACCTTCCGGCCGGAGTAGCGG
>NZ_MUNH01000046.1:0-14981 GCF_002154615.1 Streptomyces recifensis | reverse complement strand
TCGGCGAGACATCCCCTAGATCCTGACCTCGACCGTCCGGGCGAGCCGGTCGTGCAGGCCGCGGCCGTCGCGGTCCCAGACCAGCGCGGGGACGGCCAGGCAGAGCAGGAAGGTGCGCAGCAGGGCGCGCAGCGGGTTGACGGTGCCGGTCTCCAGGGCGACCACGCGCAGCCCGAAGAGGCGCTTGCCCGGCGTGGAACCCAGGGTGCCCACGGTGAGCACACTCATCGCGAAGAAGACGAGCAGGGCCCAGTTGCTGGTGGCCGGGGAGTTGCCGTGGGTGATCAGGCCGTATGCGATCAGCACGCACAGCCCCCAGTCCACGGCGAGCGCGCCGAGCCGGCGACCCGGACGGGCGATCGAGTTCGGTCCGGTCTCCGGCAGGCCGAGCTGCTCGCCCCGGTACCCGAAGTCGGCGCCCGCTTCTTCCATGGCCGCCCTGGGCCCGGAGAGCCACGACCCCATCACTTCCCTGTTGTCCACCCGACCACGGTACTGCGCCCGCTTTCGGGCAGTACGCGCAGGGGTGGGTCGGGGCTACGGTGGAGGAGTGGCTGGTTAACTTCTGCGAAACAAACGAGTCACGCCCGAGAAATCACCCGTCCCTAGGGTCGGGACCAGCGTGTGCCACCGCACTGGCCGCACGAGACGATCTACCACCCCGGCGGGAACGGTCGGGAGTAGGAGGAGCTGGATGTTCCAGAACGCCGACGAGGCCAAGAAGTTCATCGCGGACGAGGACGTCAAGTTCGTCGACGTCAGGTTCTGCGACCTGCCGGGCGTCATGCAGCACTTCACCGTGCCCGTCGAGGCGTTCGACCCGGACGAGGAGCTGGCGTTCGACGGATCGTCGATCCGCGGCTTCCAGGCCATCCACGAGTCCGACATGGCGCTGCGCGCGGACCTGTCGACGTCCCGGGTGGACCCCTTCCGCCGCGACAAGACGCTGAACATCAACTTCTTCATCCACGACCCGATCACGGGCGAGCAGTACTCCCGTGACCCGCGCAACGTGGCGAAGAAGGCGGAGGCGTACCTCGCGTCCACCGGCATCGCCGACACCGCGTTCTTCGGCCCCGAGGCCGAGTTCTACGTGTTCGACAGCGTGCGCTTCAAGACCGCCGAGAACGAGGCGTTCTACCACATCGACTCCGAGGCGGGTGCCTGGAACACCGGCGCGCTCGAGGACAACCGGGGTTACAAGGTCCGCTACAAGGGCGGCTACTTCCCGGTCCCGCCGGTCGACCACTTCGCCGACCTGCGTGCCGAGATCTCCCTGGAGCTGGACAAGGCCGGCCTCAAGGTCGAGCGCCAGCACCACGAGGTGGGCACGGCCGGCCAGGCCGAGATCAACTACAAGTTCAACACGCTGCTCGCCGCCGCGGACGACCTCCAGCTCTTCAAGTACATCGTGAAGAACGTGGCCTGGCGCAACGGCAAGACCGCGACCTTCATGCCGAAGCCGATCTTCGGCGACAACGGCTCGGGCATGCACGTCCACCAGTCGCTGTGGTCGGGCGGCGCCCCGCTCTTCTACGACGAGGCCGGTTACGCGGGTCTGTCGGACATGGCGCGCTACTACATCGGCGGCATCCTCAAGCACGCGCCGTCGCTGCTGGCCTTCACCAACCCGACGGTGAACTCGTACCACCGCCTGGTGCCGGGCTTCGAGGCGCCGATCAACCTGGTGTACTCGCAGCGCAACCGCTCCGCGGCGATGCGTATCCCGATCACGGGCTCCAACCCGAAGGCCAAGCGCGTCGAGTTCCGCGCGCCGGACTCCTCGGGCAACCCGTACCTCGCCTTCTCCGCGCTGCTCCTGGCGGGCCTGGACGGCATCAAGAACAAGATCGAGCCGGCCGAGCCGATCGACAAGGACCTCTACGAGCTGGCCCCCGAGGAGCACGCGGGCGTCGCCCAGGTCCCCACCTCCCTCCCGGCCGTCCTCGACCGCCTCGAGGCCGACCACGACTTCCTCCTCCAGGGCGACGTCTTCACCCCGGACCTGATCGAGACGTGGATCGACTACAAGCGGACCAACGAGATCGCCCCGCTGCAGCTCCGCCCGCACCCGCACGAGTTCGAGCTGTACTACGACGTGTGATATCGCCCCAGGTCAGAGCGGGTTTCCGCTCCCCTGGGCCGTCTGTGGGCCGTCGGCCGTGTCCTTCCTCGCCGGAAGGGCACGGCCGACGGCCTGTTTCGGGGCCGGCACCGCGAACGATGGCCAGGGGCACGGCCGGGTTGTCGCTCAGATCGGCGTCTCGGCTCCGCCGGGGGCGGTGTCAGCATCCGGTGCGCTCAACGCAGCATCGATGGCCCGGCGGGCACGGTCCTGGCTGTTCGGCATGAGGTGCGTGTACGTCCGGAGCGTGAATCCCGGATCAGAGTGACCGAGGTACTCGGCCAGGGCCTTTGATGTTCTCCCCCGAGTCCAGCAACACCGAGGCGTAGTAGTGCCGTAAGGCGTGCACGCCGTGCTCACGCGACTACTGGAACCGCTCCCCCGGCGCCCGTTCCGAAATAACACCCGCAGCGATCAGCGCGGGCTTCCACAGGTACATGTTGAAGTAGTTCCTGTTCAGCGCCTTCCGCACTCGCGAGTAGAACAGCAGCTTCGCTGAAACCGGCGGGCCGTCCGGGGTCCTCCAGGGCAGAGTGACGTCGATAGGGGGGTCGGCGGGTGATGTACGTGGCGAGCGCATCCGACATGACGTCCGGCAGCGGCACGTCCCGTAGTTTGCCGCTCTTGGGCGGGGCGAACACCATCCGTGGACCGACCAACTTGATCAAGTGACTCGGCGCATCACAGCGGGCAACTAAACAGCGGCCTGCCGGACAGGCAGGTCGCTGTGGATGTACTCAATCGCGATGCGTGCCCCACCGCCCTGCGGCCACGTCCGCGCGCCTGAGGAAGCTTGACATGGCTGGCGAAAGCCGAGGGCGAGGGCGAGCCTGCTTCACGCCGGGTCCGATTGTCAGTGTCGTACCGCACCATAGACGGCGAACGCCAACCACGAGTTGGGAGGCGCAGACGTTCCCCGTAACAGAGGAGCAGATCTGACGTGCACAACAACCTGATCTATCTCACCGACGGACGGGGCAAAGTCGACGCTTCTAAGCTCAGCGAGATTGCCTGGGCGGGGCTCGTTGCCGACAACCGCGACTCTGTCCGCCGTCAGCTCGTGAAGTGCGCCTGGTGCTGGGATGAGGACCACGTCACCCACTGGATGAAAACCTACTACCGCAACGGCGGTGGACGGGTGATATCCCATCAGCCCGGGGAGAGCGCCGACCACCCCTACCAGGCATTGGTAAGCGACGAACACAAGGCGTACTGCGACCGCGTCGAACGCGTTGGCGTGGCTGAAGGGTTCCAAGCCCAGCGTGAGTCCCGTGCCGACGATGGCCGTACGCGTTCGGATGTGCTTCTCATAGGTGTTCGCCGCCTCTCCTACGAGATGCAGCACTCGCCGTTCAAGCCCGGCTATAGGGCAGGGGAACGGACGCGCCGGGCTCTCGCCGCCAAGCGGGATGCGGTTGCGTGGCACACGGATAGCTCCGTCATCGCTGACGGCGCCCGCGTCGCCATGCTTCGCTCCAACCAGGCCCGTCTACCCCAGATCGAAAATCCAAGATACGAAGTCCGCATCCTCGGTGGCTACCGAAAGGTTCTCGTTTGGGACTGCAGTAGCCGCGAGGGCCATCGGTGCCCCCTTGGCCGCTATGCCGGCTGCGGCGCCACCCACGTCGACTCGCAGCCCAGCGCCATCACTTTGGACGACTTCATCCGCCAGGCTCCTGCAGGACTGGTGTTGCCCGTGTGGCCGCTGGACCGTCTCGGCTTCTGGGCTACGCCTCAGGACTACCAGATCTGGGTGGACCACTTTGGTGAAGGCAGCCGCTCAGGCGGCACCGGGGTCGGACGTCGGCGCCAGTCGGAGCAGCAGGCTGATGGGCACTCGCGCCGGACCGCGGCCAAAGACCATGCCCCCGTCCTTCCGCAGCAGCGAACTTACCGGTCACAGGCTGTGCCCGACATCCCTGATGAACTAATCCACTTGGAACGATGGGCAATGGTGCAGCGGGCCAAGCTCGCCGGCCTCGACGGCGAAGCGTACGAGGCGCAATGGAAGGTGTGGCGCAGGGCAGCCGAGGACTTCCATGCGGCGGTCACCGAATACGCGACCCACGATGACGTGGGCATGTCGCGGTTTGAAGTTGAGCAGGCGGTGAAGAAGGCTGTGAGGCACTCAAAGGTGGAGAGCTGACGGACGCTACGCCTCTGCGTCTGGACCGGGCCGCCTGTGGTCCGTTCAAAGGGCGGCCCAGGGTGACCAACGATGACCAACGACGACTGCTCCGGCGCCTGCCAGCCCTGCATGGACGACGAGCCCGCTAGGTCGCTCAGGAGCATAGTCACTTGTTCACCCCGTCCGGAGCCATTCACGGCGCGTCAAGCTGCGGAGAAGGAGGGCACCATTGCCACCGCTCAGCCACCCCGTGGACAGCTCCTGCACGAAGCTCAGTCGGTGCCGACGAACCTGTCAATCGCGAGAACCATCGCTTCGCAGCTTTCCACGAACTCCCGCGCGGTAATGGGGGAGATCGCAGTTTGGTGAGCAGCGTCATTGCGTACTCGCCTCAGATCATCTACGAGCCTTACCCACTCACTCCCCCACCCCTTCTGTTCCAGTGCGCGCGCAAGTTCAATAGGGAAGGGCGGGCGATAGCTCACTCGAACATTGCTCATCAGAGAGCGCCAGCCCCCCTGGTCCGCGTAGAGCTGATCCACGGCAGCAAGGAGAGTGCGGTCGACGTGCAGCCAAGCTCCCATGACTGCGGCTTCAGGAGCGACAAGCGCGATTTCGCGGAAGGTGTCGAAGACAGAACGGTCGGCCCGTGATTGAGGTGTGGCCCCGGCTTCGCCAGGTTGCCCTTCTTGCGCCTCCACCGATTCCCGCAGGGCTCTTACTTCCTCAGCAAACTCAAGGCTCCCAGCGGGTGTCGAGAGGGACCGAGTGCGCGCTATGAGGCCAGATATGCTGACCCTATACTTCAACAGGACAAATAGGGCAACGCTCGGCCAGATGGCCACTTTGATGTAGTCCAGAACCAGTTTGGCGATCTCCACAGACGCATAATGCCGGGCAGCGCCGGTCCAGGCGGCCATTTCGCCGGGCGCGCTTCCCGGCTCCGCTCCGCGTAGGCTGCGCCGACGCACGCCCTGGTAGGGGTAGGCCGACGGCATGAGGTTAGAACACCCCGTGGCTGGGGCGGTCGGCTCCACGATTTAGAGGTCGTTTCTTATGGCAGGTGGTTTCGTTGACCGGTCGTGGTGAGTCTTGTAGAGCGTCTGGTGCCCGATGAGCTGTGGGAACTGTTTCGGCGGGTAGTACCGCCTACCGAAGTGACACGTCCGCAAGGTGGTGGTCGGCGCCGGGCTGGGGACCGTGAGGTGCTCGCCGCGATCGTGTTTGTGGCGACCTCGGGCTGCACTTGGCGGCAGCTCCCGCCGGTGTTCGGCCCGTGCTGGCAGACCGTCTACCGGCGCTTTGCTCAATGGAGCCAGGCCCGAGTGTGGGACCGGCTACATCGTGTTGTTCTTGATGAGCTGGGGTCTCGCGGAGAGCTCGACTGGTCGCGGTGTGCAATCGACTCGGTCAGCTTGCGGGCGGCAAAAGGGGGCCGCTGACCGGACCGAATCCGACCGACCGTGGCAAGAACGGGTCCAAGATCCACCTGGTCACAGACCGAAACGGTCTGCCGATCTCGATCGGCATCTCGGCCGCGAACCTGCACGACAGCCAGGATCTGGAGCCGTTGGTGAGGGGAATTCCTCCCATCCGCTCTCCACGGGGCCCGCGCCGGCGTCGCCCGGGCAGGCTGCATGCGGACAAGGGTTATGACTACGACCGCCTGCGGACTTGGCTCCGCTCCCGCGGCATCACGCCCCGCATCGCTCGCAAGGGCATCGAGAGCTCTCAGCGCCTGGGCCGCCATCGCTGGGTGGTCGAGCGCACGGTCTCGTGGCTGACCGGTTGCCGGCGTCTGCATCGCCGCTACGAACGAAAGCCCGAGCACTTTCTCGCCTTTGCCGGCATCGCCGCCACCCTTATCGTCCACCGTCGCCTGTCTCAGCTCGGGAAGACGGGTATGCCGTCCTGATCGATGTGCGGAGGGTCCGTCGGCGCTTGCCCCATCGCACGCCAGACCGCATGTGCCGCCGCGAACTTCACATCGCCGGGACCTGTATCTGCGGTGCGCTCGATGATTTGCGTGACGATCACCCGCACCCACGGCGTCGGGGAAGCAAGCCGCTTCAGGGCGTACCAGGCGCCTTCTGCCGCCTCCCGCTGTAGATCGTCGTCGTACGGGCACGGCCATGCATCAGGGCCGTAGACAGCACGCCGCCAGCCGAACGGGTCGTCCCCGAGCATGACAGCGGGTGCGTCGCAAGGAGTCACCTCGACGGTCACCTCGGCAAAGCGAGCCCATCGACTTGTCTGGCGCAGGAGTCGGAACGTCCCTTCCACGACAGAAGTATCCCGCAAAAGACGCCCCCTACGACCACCGGGGCAGTAGCCACCATGACTGCCTTCGACGAACCGTAAAGTGACCATAAGAAACGACCTCTTAGTCAGCCACTTTGGCGCTAGCTTCGAAGATCATGGCCCCAACGTCGTGCTTTAACAGGCAGGTCCACAGATTGCCCGACGCGCCAAGGCTCCGGTGCCACCTGCCGCAACCTCGCCATAGGAGCCCTGAGGCCGGCCGGGGTAAACAACATCGCCACCGCCCTGCGCCACAACGCCCGCAACCCCGAGCACCCGCTCGGACTACTCGGACTCACCTGAGTAGGAATCGCCTCGCCGCGCTCAAGCGCAGCGACATAGGGTGACACGGGTGAACAACATCCCGACCCGTGCATACCTGGAAGTGGTCCGCGATGGGGCCGGGCGCTGGGACACGCGATCGATCGACCTGGAACTCGGAAGGCGTGGCGCCCACATCGACACCGGCATCCTCGTCGACCTGCGCCATCTCGCAGATCAGCATCTGATTCAGGAAGATGACACCGAGCCGCGCGGGACCGGCCCCCGATGGCGCCTGACCGATCTCGGCGCGGCCTGGCTCGATCGCGCGGCATCACCCGAAAGCTAGCCGCTCCGAGGCACCCCGCCATCTGGCCACATGATCACAAATTGGACATCACGCAACTTCGCCGAAGTCCTGCCCGACGCGTCGGAAGCTTAAGAGGCCATGATCACTCGCGCCGAAGCAGCTCCGGCCAAAGTCGTTCCGCCGGCCTCGTGCTGAACGATTCCCCGGATTGCCGCGAAGTCCTTGCGGCTCGGACCTGGGCGAACATAAGATCTGTCACCGTCGTGTTATCTGCATGCCGAGACGTATGTGCGCTTCGGCTGACTAGGGGCAGGTGCATGGTTCTCGTAGATCCCGAAGCAGCCGCCTACTGGACGGGACGCCCCGCTAGCACTCTCCGCCGTTGGGCGCACGAGGGTCGCATTACGACCTACGGGTCTGGGCGAGGCCAGGTCAGGTACGACCTCATCGAACTCCCCACGGCATACCGCGACGAGTGGACCGGCGAGGTGACCGCAATGGGGGCGACTCCGCCCATGCCAGAGGCCCCACGAGGGCGAAAGCCTCTGCCGAATATCTAAAACGAACCCAGCGTGACGAGATGTTCGGCTACGCTGGCCGCGTTCTACGCGGTGTATGCCGCTGAGCCGTTCCGGACTGTCGGAGCGGCTCTTTTGCTGCCCAAACAGCCCTAGACATCGTGCGGACTCAACCCACTCAGGCCCGAGCACATCGCTCGGGCCTTTTTCATGCCCGGATTCACCGGGCTCGTCCATGTCCCCGGATTCTCCGGCCGGCCAGCGCCACGCCGCAGCGCGAGGTGCGAAAGGAAGCAATCATGGGTTCTTCCCTCACCTCTCCGCTGCTCAGCGCAGGCAGTTCGGCCGCAGCAGCAGTAAGCGGAGCTCCACCCTGGCTCATCGTCACACTGGCCGTGCTAACGCTGCTACCCGCGGCGATCAAGGAATGGCGGAGCTGGCGAATCGACCACCACAACAGAACCAAGGACCGGTGGACCGAAGATCGACGTCGGGAGCTGCACCGGTGCATAGACGAGGAGATAATCCAGCTTCCGGACGTATCAGCTCGCGTTGAGCTCTACCTGACACTTCTGGATAGAGCACAGGGAGAGGCCCCCAAGGACGATGCTCCTCAACCAGGCGAGGGGGCAGCCAACTCTCCATGACCGCCGTGAGCCGGGCCGTCTTGGGGCCGTCGAAGGGTGCTCAATGACGACCAACGCTGGCAACTACCGACAGCCAAGTCGCAGGTCGCAGCGTTGATCGATTAGGTGGCCTCAGGTCAGAGACCCCGCCCTTCACCTCTACGACGTGTGATCGTCGCCGCGTGACACCAGGCACCGCCCCCGTCTCCCTCGTGGAGGCGGGGGCGGTGTTGTTTCACCAGGTCAGGGTCGCCGCGGTCGGCAGGTGGTCGCTGCCTGTCGCGGGGAGGGTCCAGGAGCGGTCGGCCTCCATCCCCCGGTACAGGATCTGGTCGATGCGGGCCATCGGGAAGGCGGCCGGCCAGGTGAAGCCGAAGCCGGTGCCGGAGGTTCGCTGGGCCGAGTCCAGGCGGGCGCGGAGACCGTCGAAGGCGCGGTCGTCCCAGGTGCCGTTCAGGTCGGCCAGGAGGAGGACCCGGGGAGTGGGGTCGGCGGTGACGGCCTTGGTCAGGGCGGCGGCGCCGATGTCGCGGCTGGCGGTCCAGAAGCCGGTGCGGGGCATGAGGCGGACGGAGCCGAGGTGGGCCACGTAGACCGCCAGGGGGCCGTCCGGCGTGGTGACCGTGGTGTGCAGCGCCCGGTTCTCGGGGAGCTTCGCCGCGGCCGGCTTGGTGGCGGCCAGCGGGCCGTAGTTCATGATGTCAATGGGACGGGTGGCCGAGAGGGGGAACCTGCTCCACAGGCCGACGGTGCCGAGGACCCCGTGGTAGGGGTACTTCGGCGCCAGTGTCTTCCCGTACAACGGGGTTGCCCGCGGGGTCAGTTCCTCCAGGGCCAGGAGGTCGGCGCCAGAGGCGGCCAGGGTGTGGGCGGTGGCGGTCGGGCCGGGGTTGGCGGCGCCGACGTTGTGGGTGGCCACGGTGAGGCCGCCGCCCGGGCGGGACTTGTCGTGGAGCAGGCCGCCGAAGAGGGTCGTCCAGACCACGGCCGGCAGCAGGAGCGCGGTCACGGCGGCCGGGGAGCGGCGCAGGCACGCGACGGCCAGGAGCACCGGGATGAACACGCCGAGCCACGGCAGGACGTTCTCCACCAGGCTCCCCAGGCCCGCGTGATCCGGGATCGTCGCGTGCAGCGGCAGGACCAGGCCGAGCAGCAGCGCCAGTGCCGTGAGCACCGGGCCGCGCTTCCAGGGCTCCGGGCGGGCACAGGCGCGGAGCGCGTTTCGCATCATGCGCCCAGCGAAGACGGCGTGATGTTGCGGGGGCGTATGCGGTTTCCGATACGCGGACGATACGCGGCACCTCGTAGCCTCGACGGCATGCGTGTGCTGATCGTCGAGGACGAGCCCTATCTGGCGGAGGCCGTCCGGGACGGGCTGCGCCTGGAAGCGATCGCGGCGGACATCGCGGGCGACGGGGACACCGCGCTGGAACTGCTGGGGATCAACGCGTACGACATCGCCGTGCTCGACCGGGACATCCCCGGTCCCTCCGGCGACGAGGTCGCGCGGCGGATCGTCGCCTCCGGCAGCGGGATGCCGATCCTCATGCTCACCGCCGCCGACCGGCTGGACGACAAGGCGTCCGGCTTCGGGCTCGGCGCGGACGACTACCTCACCAAACCCTTCGACCTGCGCGAACTCGTGCTCAGGCTGAGGGCGCTGGACCGCAGACGGGCTCATCACCGGCCGCCCGTACGGGAGATCGCGGGGCTGCGGCTCGACCCCTTCCGCAGGGAGGTCCAGCGGGACGGGCGCCCTGTCGCGCTGACCAGGAAGCAGTTCGCGGTGCTGGAGGTGCTGGTCGCCGCCGAGGGCGGGGTGGTCGGTGCGGAGGAACTCCTGGAGCGGGCGTGGGACGCGAACGCCGACCCGTTCACCAACGCCGTACGCATCACCGTCTCCGCCCTGCGCAAACGGCTCGGCGAGCCCTGGCTCATCGCCACCGTGCCGGGGGTCGGGTACCGCATCGACGCCGGGAGCGGGCGTGGATAGGGCGCCGGGGCCGAGCGTCCGCCTCCGGCTCACCCTCAGCTACGCCGGGTTCCTCATGCTCGCGGGCGCCCTGCTGCTCGCCGCGGTGTGGCTGTTCCTGCTGCGGTACGTGCCCGAGCGGGCGCTCGTCGTGCCCTCGGGCACGCCGGTCAGGTACGACGTCTTCCCGGTCCGCTCCAACCTGCTCCGCGTCTTCGCGCCCCGCGCGGCCGGGGTACTGGCGTTCCTGCTGGCCTTCGGCCTGGCCGGCGGGTGGTTCCTGGCGGGCCGCATGCTGGCGCCGCTGACCCGCGTCACGGAGGCGACCCGCAAGGCCGCGAACGGTTCTCTCTCGCACCGCATCCGGCTGCCGGGGCGCGGGGACGAGTTCCGCGAGCTGGCCGACGCCTTCGACACGATGCTGGCCCGGCTCGACGCGCACGTGGCCGAGCAGCGGCGCTTCGCGGCCAACGCCTCGCACGAGCTGCGCACCCCGCTGGCGATCTCCAAGGCCCTGCTGGAGGTGGCCCGCGCCGACCCGGACCGCGACACCGTCGGACTCCTCGACCGCCTCCACGCCGTCAACGCCCGTGCGATCGACCTCACCGAGGCGCTGCTCCTGGTCAGCCGGGCCGGGCAGGGGTCCTTCGAGCGGGAGGACGTCGACCTGTCCCTGCTGGCGGAGGAGGCCACGGAGACGCTGCTGCCGCTCGCGGAGAAGCACGGCATCACCCTCGCGACCTCGGGCGAGTTCGCGCTCACGGCGGGCTCGGAGGCGCTGCTGCTCCAGCTCGTCATGAACCTCGTACACAATGCGATCGTGCACAACGCGCCTCGCCGGGGCCGGGTGTGGGTCCGGACGGCCGTCCTCCCCGACGGCGTGACGCTCACCGTGGAGAACACCGGTGAGCACCTCTCCCCCGAGCTCGCCGCGACGCTCACCGAGCCGTTCCGGCGCGGTACCGAGCGTGTGCACACCGACCACGCGGGGGCCGGGCTCGGCCTGGCGATCGTGAAGACCATCACCCACGCGCACGACGGCACCCTGACGCTCACTCCGCGCCCCTCGGGCGGGCTCCGCATCACGGTGGGGATGCCGGTGAGCGGCGCCGGGTGACGCGGAGGGCCGCCACCCCGGTCGGGGTGGCGGCCCTCTGAGGTCACTGCGTCGTGCTCGTCAGGGGACGACGATCACCACGACGCCGCCGTTGTTGTAGCCGTACCCGGGGCCGAAGCCGTTGTTGAAGCCGTAGCCGGGACCGTAGCCGTAGCCGCAGTTGCCCCACCAGCCGCAGCCGCGATTGGTCGGTACCTGGGCCGTGGTGGCCGAGGCCGTGCCGGTGGTGGCGATGGCTCCGCCTGCTGCCAGGAGGAGACCGGCGGCGGATGCCGCGACAAGGCGCTTGGCGCGGTGTGCATTCATGGACGTACCTTCCTTCCACCCCGCGTGCAATGCGACACTGCACGGTTCGGATGGCCGCGCACTCGGAGTGGGAGTCCGCGCGGTCGGTGGGCTGGCCGCCTCGGGTCGGCCGGGACGACGCCGCAGCGCGTCCCGCTCTGCGGCACTCTCCCGATGCTAGGTGAGCACCCCGGGGTCGGCATCCGGAGCCGGGAGCGGTGCAACCATTTCCGCCGCTCGCGCTTCCTACTCTCGGGGGATCATGGACCCCGTCTCCGGGAAGGGTTGCGTGACATGGCCGAGCAGGACGACTGGCAGCGGGAGTTCGACATCGGATGGGCCGACTCCGCCGAACACAAGGAGCCCTCGGCCCGGGCCCGCATGCTCGCGGCCCGCTGGAAGGACAATCCCCCGGCCCCGCTGCCCTTCCGCGCCGATCCGACCCCGGTCCGCGGCTCCCGCCGCAGCTCGTGGGTGTCGACGGTGGTGGTGCTGGGATGTGTGGCGGCGGTGATCCTGCTGCTGGGGTGGGCGCAGATGAGGTCGCCCTATTAACGGCCGGGACCCGGCTCAGTGGCTGGAGCTGGACTGGCGGGCGCGGGCCGACTGGGGGCCGGAGCAGCAGGGTGAGCGCCGTACGCCGCTCAGCGCCCTGTGCCACCGCGACGGCCGGGTCCGGTACCGGGCGCTGGCCGAGGCCGTCGGGCACCCGGAGCTGTTCCCGCTGGTCGTCGTACGGTGTGCCGACTGGGTCGAGCCGGTACGAAGCCGCGCCCGCGACCTGCTCGCCGAGGTCCTCGACGCCGGGACGGCGGTGACCCTCGCCCCGATGATCCTCCGCGTCGCCGACCGGTACCGGGGTGACCACGCCCTCGCCCTGCTCGACGGCGTACTCCGCCAGGCACCCCGCGAGCGGCTGGCCCCCCTGCTGGTGTGCGGCGACCGCGCGGTACGCCGGTTCGCGTACCGCATGGCCGTCGAGGAGGGCAGCCTCTCCCCCGTGGAGCTGGCCCGCGCCGCCGCCGAGGACGACGACGCGGTGATCCAGGGCCGGTGCGCCGAGGCCGCGGTGGTTGAGGGCGCCCGTGCGGAGGTGCTGGAGATCCTGCTCGGCGGCCGGAATCCGCAGGCCAGGTCGGCCGGGGTGACCGCGCTGCGTCGGCTCGGGCGCCCGGAGCGGGCCGTGGAGTTCCTGGCCGACCGCTCGGCCCTGGTGCGGGCCTGCGCGCGGTACGTCGTACGGCAGCACGGCATCGACCCGCTGCCCTGGTACCGGGCGCGCTGCGCGGACCCGGACGTACCACCGGGCGCCGCGATCGGGCTCGCGGAGTGCGGTGAGCGGGCGGACGCGCCCCTGCTCTGGGCGCTGCTGGCGCACCCGGCGCCGGGCGTACGGGCGCGGGCGGTGGCCGGGTTGCGGACGCTCGACGTGACGGACGTACGCCGGCTGCGGCCGCTGCTGGACGATCCGGCGCCCGGTGTGGTCGGCGAGGCCACGCTCGCCCTGCGGCCGTCGGCCCGCGCGCTGCCCGAGGAGTGGTTGCTGTCCCGGCTCGACCCCGGGCGGCCCCGCTGGGAGCGGGTGTCGGCGTGGCGGCTGCTCGACGCACACGGTGATGTCGTACGGCTCCGGGCGGCCGTGCCGCTGCTCGGTGACGCGGACGCAGGGCTGCGGACATGGGCCGACCATGCCGTCCGGCGGTTCGTGCGCCGGGAGCCCCGCCTGGGGTGGAGCCCGGAGGTCGTGGAGCTGCTCGACCGGGCCGGGGCGGTGGGCCGGTGAAGCGGGGCAAGCCTTTGCCACCGGCGGCCACCGGCATGGGCGGCGCCGGGTGCACACTGGATCTGCGGGGGAGAGGCCGAGTGTGGGGTGATGCGCGATGCGGAGCCGATTTCGCAGCGACCGCCGGCTGACCGTGCGGATGACGGTCACCATGTTTCTGCTGGGGCTGCTGTACGTGGCGTTCGTCGCCGCCCTGATCGTGCTGCTGAAGTCGTGGGTCCTGGTCGCGGTGCTGGTGGCCGTGATGTTCGTGGCCCAGTTCTGGTTCTCCGACAGGATCGCCATGTTCGCGATGCGCGGGCATGTGGTGGAGCGGGAGCAGTATCCCGAGCTGCACGCGGTGGTGGACCGGCTGTGCGCGATCGCGGACATGCCGAAGCCGGTGATCGCCGTGTCCGAGCTGGACATGCCGAACGCGTTCGCCACCGGCCGGAACCCCGATCACGCGGTGGTCTGTGTGACCACCGGCCTGCTGCGGCGGCTGGAGCCTGCCGAGCTGGAGGGCGTGCTGGCGCACGAGCTGTCGCACGTGGCGCACAAGGACGTCGCCGTGATCACGATCGCGTCGTTCCTGGGTGTGATCGCCGGGCTGATCGTCCGGTTCATGTTCTACTCGCAGCTCTTCGGCGGTGGCCGGCGCGACCAGAACACCGCCGCGATCTTCGCCGCGGTGATCGGGGTCTCGGCGGCGGTGTACGCGATCAGCTTCCTGCTGATCCGGGCGCTGTCCCGGTACCGCGAGCTGGCCGCCGACCGCGCGGCGGCGCATCTGACCGGCCGCCCCTCGGCGCTGGCGTCGGCGCTGACGAAGGTGTCCGGCGAGATCGCCCGTATCCCGACCAAGGATCTGCGCACCGCGCAGGCGTTCAACGCGTTCTACTTCACCCCCGCGACCGGCAAGGAGCCGGGCATCGAGCGGATCTTCTCCACCCACCCGCCCCTGGAGCAGCGGCTCGCCCAGCTGGGCCGGATCTCCGCGGAGCTGGGCGAGGCCGCCGCCCCTGAGAAGACGGGCTGACCATTGGGTCTGCTGGACATCCTGCTGGGGCGTACGAAGCCGGTGACGCCCGATCTCGATCAGCTCTTCGCGCTGCCCTCGGCGGCGATCACCCTCCAGGCGGCGGCCGGGTTCACCCCGACCGGCGCGGGCGCGGTGTGCTTCGCCACGGTGGAGGGCGCCGCGTTCGAGCAGACGCACCGGGAGGTACGGGCGCTGCTGGACGCCGACGCCGGGCGAGAGGGGCCCCCGGTGGAGCTGACCCAGGACGACTACGGGTACTCCTGGCTCAGCTCCCACCGCTCCCCCGAGCAGCTCCCCGAGCTGGTGAACGACCTCCACGCGGTGAACAGCTCGCTGGAGGCCAACGGTTTCGGCCCCCAACTGCTGTGCTCGCTCGCCGCTTTCGAGCGGGCGGACCAGGACGACGACCGCCGGCTGGCGCTCGTGTACCTCTACAAGCGAGGCACCTTCTACCCGCTGTGCACCCGCCCCGGCCACCAGCGCCGGGACAACGCCCTGGAGCTTCAGGTGGCGTCGGCGCTGGTGGCCGGGGCG
>NZ_MUNH01000474.1:265-11334 GCF_002154615.1 Streptomyces recifensis | reverse complement strand
GATCCAAACGAAAGACCCATAGCCCTCCCGCCCCGAAAGGAGCCGACTGGTGGTCGGCATACCCCGTATCGCGCCCTACGCCCTGCCGGCGGCGGACAGCCTCCCGGCGAACACGGCCCACTGGACGCCGGACCCGCAGCGGGCCACGCTGCTGATCCACGACATGCAGCACTTCTTCCTGCGTTCCGTCCCCGACCCACTGCGCTCCGAACTCGTCGACAACGCCGCCCGGTTGCGCAAACGCGCCGTGAGCCTCGCGGTGCCGGTGGCCTACACCGCGCAGCCGGGTGGCATGACCGACGAGGACCGGGGACTGCTGAAGGACTTCTGGGGTCCGGGCATGCGTACCGCGCCCGAGGACCGCGAGGTGGTGCCCGAACTCGCCCCCGAGCCCGGCGACTGGATGCTCACCAAGTACCGGTACAGCGCCTTCCACCGCTCCGGCCTGTTGCGCCGGCTGCGCGCCGCCGGACGCGACCAGCTCGTGCTCTGCGGGGTCTACGCCCACATCGGCGTGCTCGCCACGGCCGTCGAGGCGTTCACCAACGACATCCAGGTCTTCCTCGCCGCCGACGCCGTCGCCGACTTCTCCGCCGAACGGCACCGCCTCGCCCTGGACTACGTGGCCGAGCGCTGCGGGGTGGTCCTGCCCAGCGCGGAGGTGTTCCGGTGAGCCCGCCCAGCGACCTCCTGGACCGCCTGCTCGCCGCACCCGGCGACCAGGACTTCGCCCTGCTGCACCGGCCGGAGAGCGGTACCCCCGGCACCGTCGACGTCCTGCTGGGCGAGGTCTCCCACCCGGCCACGCTCGCCGGACTGCCGCTGCCGGAGGGCAAGGACACCCCGGGCCACGAGACTCTCGTCCTGGTGCCCTACCGCCAGCTGGCGGAACGGGACTTCGCCGCCCCCGACGACGGCTCGCCCCTGATCGCGCTCACCGTCACCGAGCAGGCCGAGCTGCCCCTCGCGGACGTGCTGGAGCGGCTGCCCCACACCCCGGTCGGCATGAGCGGCCACCGCTTCGACCTGTCCGACGACGAGTACGCCGAGAAGGTCCGGCGGGTCGTCGCCGACGAGATCGGCACCGGCGAGGGCGCCAACTTCGTGCTGCGCCGCACCCTGCTCGCCGACCTCGACGGCTACACCCCGCACACCGCCCTGGCCGTCTTCCGCCGGCTGACCGCGGTCGAGCACAGCGCCTACTGGACCTTCGTCATCCACGTCGGCGGGCGTGCCTTCGTCGGCGCCACCCCGGAACGGCACATCTCGGTGCGCCGGGGCCACGCCGTGATGAACCCCATCAGCGGCACCTACCGCTACCCGGCCGGCGGCGCCGACCTGGCCGGTCTCACCGCGTTCCTCCAGGACCGCAAGGAGACCGACGAGCTCTACATGGTGCTGGACGAGGAACTGAAGATGATGTCCCGCGTCTGCGAGCCCGGCGTCCGGGTCACCGGACCCCGGCTCAAGGAGATGGCCCGGCTCGCCCACACCGAGTACTTCATCGAGGGCCGCACCCGCCGCGACCTGCGTGACATCCTCCGCGAGACCCTGTTCGCGCCCACCGTCACCGGCAGCCCGGTGGAGAGCGCGGCCCGCGTCATCCAGCGGCACGAGCCCCAGGGACGCGGCTACTACAGCGGCGTCGCCGCGCTGATCAGCCGCGAGCCCGGCGGTGGTCGTTCGCTGGACTCCGCCATCCTGATCCGCACCGCCGACATCGCCGCCGACGGCAGGCTGCGCCTCGCGGTCGGCGCCACCCTCGTACGCCACTCCTCCCCGCGCGCGGAGGCCGCCGAGACCCGCGCGAAGGCGGCCGGCCTGCTGCACGCCCTGGGCGGCGCGGCCGGCCCGGACGTGCCCCCGCTGCCGGCGGCGCGCTTCGGGGACCGGCCCGAGGTGCAGGAGGCGCTGCGCGGCCGGAACGCCGACATCGCCGACTTCTGGCTCGGGGCCACGCCCCCCGGCGCCCTCAGGGTGCCCGAGCTGAAGGGGCGGAAAATCCTGGTGGTGGACGCCGAGGACGCCTTCACCGCGATGATCGTCCAGCAGCTCGAAGCGCTCGGCCCGACCGCCGAGGTGCTGCGCTACGACCGGCTGCACGGCCGCCTCGACGGATTCGACGCGGTCGTGATGGGCCCCGGCCCCGGCGACCCGCAGGACACCGCCGACCCGAAGATCGCCGCGCTGGACGCGGCCGTGGCCCAACTCCTGCGCGACCGGCTGCCGTTCCTCGCGGTCTGTCTCAGCCATCAGGTGCTCAGCCGCCGCCTCGGACTCCCGCTGATCCGGCGGGCGGAACCCAACCAGGGGCTGCAGCGGGCCATCGACCTGTTCGGACGGCGTGAACGCGTCGGCTACTACAACACGTTCGCCGCCGTCAGCCCCGCCGACCACCACCACGTACCCGGCACCGGCGAGGTCGCGGTCAGCCGGGACCCGGAGACGGGCGAGGTCGACGCGCTGCGCGGGCCGCACTTCGCCTCCTTCCAGTTCCACGCCGAGTCCGTGCTCACCGTCGACGGGCCCCGGCTGCTCGGGGACGCGCTGCGGGGGGTGCTCGCCCGATGAGGCTGGAGATCGCCTGGTGGGACCTGGACGACTCGCCCCAGAGCATCCGCACCCTCAACGCGCACCTGTCGGAGGGGGTGACCGGCGACTGGGCCGAGGTCCCCGGCCTGAGGGTGAAGTACTGGGTCGCCGACCCGGCGCACAACCGCTGGGGCGCCGTCATGGTGTGGGAGACCGACCGCCCCGCCGGCCACCCGCTGCCGCCCAACCGGGCCGCCGACCTGATCGGCCGCCCCCCGGACCACCGCATGGGCTTCGCCGTCGAGGCCCTCGCCGACCCCACCGCCCTCCCGATTCCCCAGGTCACCCAGGAGCCCCGCTGATGCACGAGTACCTGCTCGTGGACGCCTTCTCCCGCACACCGCTCTACGGCAACCCGGTCGCCGTCTTCCTGGACGCCGGCGACCTCTCCGCCGAGAAGATGCAGCGGATCGCGCGGGAGATGAACCTCTCCGAGACCACCTTCGTCCACCCCGCCCGCGACGGCGGCGACGCGCGCATCCGCATCTTCACCCCGGTCAACGAACTGCCCTTCGCCGGGCACCCGTTGCTCGGTACGGCGGTCGCGCTCGGCGAGGTGCTCAAACGGGACCGGCTGCGGCTGGAGACCGCCATGGGCACCATCCCCGTCGAACTCGGGGACGACGACGGCGCGGTGACCGTCCGCATGCAGCAGCCGCACCCCGTCTGGGAACCGTACGAGCACGCCGGGGAACTCCTCGAGGCGCTCGGCGTCACCGGGACCGTCGCGCCGGTGGAGATCTACCGCAACGGGCCCCGGCACGTCTTCGTCGGGCTGGAGAGCGTCGCCGCGCTCTCCGCGCTCACCCCGGACCACCGCGCCCTCGCCCGCTTCCCCGACATGGCGGCCAACTGCTTCGCCGGGGAGGGCTCGCACTGGCGGACCCGGATGTTCTCCCCGGCCTACGGCGTCGTCGAGGACGCGGCGACCGGCTCGGCGGCGGGTCCCCTCGCCATCCACCTCGCCCGGCACGGCCTCGCCCGCTACGGGCAGCCGCTGGAGATCCTCCAGGGCGTGGAGATGGGCCGTCCCTCGCTGATGCTCGCCACCGCCGAGGGCAGCGGGGAGCACATCACCTCCGTCCAGGTCGGCGGTCACGGCGTCCCCGTGGGGCGCGGAAACCTCTACGTCTAGGCCGGACCGACTCAAGGAAGGCACGGCATGAACAGCAGCAAGTTCGAGAGCCTGACCGGCCGCACCGACCGCGGCTTCCCGGAGTACGACGACCCGCCGGCGGAGCCCCTGGGCCTGGTCCGGGCCTGGCTGGCCCAGGCCGTCGAGCAGGGGGTGCGCGAGCCCAGGGCGCTCGCCCTGGCCACCGCCGACAAGCGCGGCCGCGCCTCCACCCGCGTCGTGGTCTTCGGCGGCATCGACGACCAGGGCCTGCTGTTCACCACCCACAGCACCAGCCGCAAGAGCCGGGACATCGAGGAGACCGGCTGGGCCTCCGGGCTGCTCTACTGGCGTGAGACCGCCCAGCAGATCAGCATCGGCGGCCCCGCCGTCCCCATCGGAGAGGCCGAGGCCGACGCCCTCTGGCACGCCCGGCCCGTCCCGCTGCACGCCATGTCCGCCGCGTCCCAGCAGAGCGAGCCCCTCACCGACCCCGACGCGCTGCGCGCCGCCGCCGAGTCCCTCGCCGCCACGGGCGCCGCCCTGGACCGCCCCGCCCGGTTCACCGGTTACCGGCTGGTCCCGCACGAGGTGGAGTTCTGGTCGGCCCGCTCGGACCGGATGCACCACCGGCTGCGCTACGAGCGTGACGGCGCCGACTGGCACGTCACCCGGCTCCAGCCGTGACCGCCCCCGACGACAGGAGCCGACCCGCCATGCAGGAGCGCGCCTTTCCCCTGGTCTTCGCCGAGCACGTCCCCGCTACCGCCGCCTTCTACGAACGGCTCGGCTTCACCCGGCTGCGGCAGAACCCGCCCGAGGGCGAGCCCACGTACATCGCCCTCGCCCGCGGCACGGCGGAGCTGGCCGTGGTGTCCGCCGACTGGCCCGCCACCCGGTACGACAGGCCGCTCGGCACCGGGGTCCGGTTCGAGATGTTCGTCCTCGTCGACGACCTGGACACCCTGCTGAAGGAACTCGCCGGGGCCGGCGTCCCGTTGCTGCGCGACCCCGTGGAGATGCCGTGGGGCGAGCGGATCGCCCATGTCACCGACCCCGACGGCAACCCCGTCGCCCTCGCCGCCGGACCCCACTCCTGACCACCTGACCTGGGACGCGCCATGACGCTGGACATCGCCGAGACCGACCGCATCCTCGAACCGCCGCACGGCACCCGCCCCGACCCGGACGCCTTCGTCCAGGCCGCCATGGCCTGGCACTTCGACCCGGACACCGGGTCGCCGTTCTGGCTCAAGCGGGCCACCGCCTTCGACTTCGACCCCCGCCGCGACATCCGTACCCACGCCGATCTGGCCCGCTTCCCCAACGTCGCCGCCGAACTGCGGTACGTGCCCGCCGCCGACCTCGTCCCGCGCGGCTACGGCGACCGCCCCGACGTGATCGGGGTCTACGAGAGCGGCGGCACCACCGGCGCCCCCAAGCGCGTGGTGCTGCTGCGGGACTGGCTGGAGCGCACCCTGCACTGGAGCAACGAGGCGCTCGACGCGCACGGCTTCCCGCGCGGCGCCGACTGGCTCGGCCTGGTGCCCGGCGGCCCGCACATCGTCGGCGAGTACTTCCAGCGCTCCGCCGCCACCCACGGCCGGTACGGGTTCCGTGTCGACCTCGACCCGCGCTGGGTCAAGCGGACCATCGCCGAGGGCCGGGGACCCGAGGCGGGCGCCTACGCCGAGCACGTCATCGACCAGGCCGCCGAGGTGCTGCGCACCCAGGACATCGGGGTCATGACCATCACCCCGCCCCTGCTGGAGCGGCTGGCCCGCCGGGACGACCTGGTCGACCTCGTCAACGACAAGGTCCGGGCGATCCGCTGGGGCGGCACCCAGATGGACGCCGACTCCCGCCACCTTTACCGCACGGAGGTGTTCCCCGACACCGTCCTCAGCGGCAACTACGGCAGCACGATGATCCTCGGCTTCGCGGGGGAGCGCCCGGGCCTGCCCGACGACGGGCCCTGCGTCTTCGACACCCTCGACCCCTGGGTCACCTTCGGCGTGGTCGACCCCGAGACCGGCCGGCCCGTCCCCTACGGGGAGCGGGGGCGGGTGGTCGCCCACCACGTGAGCAAGTCCTTCCTGCTGCCCAACAACCTCGAACGCGACCTGGCCACCCGCGTCCGGCCGCCCGAGGGCGGGATCGGGGACTCCGTCGCCGACATCGCGCCGGTCGGCACCTTCGAGAACGAGACGGTCATCGAGGGGGTCTACTGATGCCGCCCGCGCTGGAAGAGGACGAGCTGCCCCAGCTCGACGCGCTCGGACCCAGGGGCCCGTACCGCGCCCGCAACCGGCTCACGGTCACCGATGTCTCCGGCGCGCCGGTCGCCCAGCTGAGCCTGGTGCCGGGGGTGTTCCTGCACCGCGCGCTGACCGCGCTGCGCCGTGCCGAGCCCGCGGCCCCCGACCGGCGGGCCGCCGTACTGGCCCGTGCGGCGGAGCTGTTCACCACCGCCCGGGTGGGTGGGCTGACCGTCGCCGAGCACGAGCATCTCGTCAGCCGGGTCGGCGGAGTGCCCCTCGGGGTCGTCCGCACCGCGACCCACGCCATCGGTGAGCGCCTGGCGGCCGCGTACGACAGCGCGCGGCGGGCCAGGCCGGCGGACGCCCGCGACGACTGGCGGGACCCGCTCACCCGCGCCGGGCGCGCGGTGTGGACCCGGCGCGGCGAGGTGTTCGCGGTGAACGCGGCCGGCAACCACCCCGGCACCCACAGCCTCTGGCCCGAGGCGCTCGCGCTCGGCTTCCGGGTCGCCGTCCGCCCCTCGCGCCGGGAGCCGTTCACCCCGTACCGTCTGATCACCGCGCTGCGCGAGGCCGGGCTCGGGCCGGACCAGGTGGCGTTCCTGCCCACCGGGCACGAGCTGGCCGACGAGCTGCTGCGCGGCGCCGACCTCGGCATGGTGTACGGCGGCGACGACGCGGTGCGGCGCCACCGCACCGACCCGGCGGTGCTGACCCAGGGACCCGGCCGGTCCAAGATCCTCGTCACGGCCGACGTGGACTGGCGCGAGCACCTGGACACCATCGTCGACTCGGTCAGCCACCACGGCGGCACGGGCTGCGTCAACGCCACCGCCGTCCTCGTGGAGGGCGACCCGGCACCGCTGTGCGCCGCCCTCGCCGATCGGCTCGGCGCGCTGCCCGCGCTCGCGCCGGAGGACGACAAAGCCGTACTGCCGGTGCAACCCGTCGCCACGGCACGGGCGTTCGGCGCCCATCTGGCGAACCGGGCGGCGGGCACCCGGCCCTGGCTGGGCGCGGAGGGGGTCGTGGCCGAACTCGGCGACGGCAGCGCAGCGTTGCGGCCCGCCGTGCACCAGGTCGACCGGCCCGACGCGGCCCAGCTCGGTGTCGAACTGCCCTTCCCCTGCGTCTGGGTGGCGCCCTGGACCCCCGAGGCCGGCACGGCCGTCCTGCGGGACAGCCTCGTCGTCACCGCCCTGACCACGCGGGAGGAACTGATCGACCGGCTGCTGGACGAGCCCACCATCGGCAACGTCTACGTCGGCGACACACCCACCTACCGCATCGCCCCCGGACTGCCGCACGACGGCTTCCTCGGCGACTTCCTGATGCGCACCAAGGCGGTCATCCGCACCTGAGCCGCCCACCAACCGACCTGCCAGACCGAGCACCTGCCGAAGGGACCACCACACCCATGCACGCCGTTTCGTACACCGCACAGTGGATGGCCGCCGCCCGCGCCCTGGAGTCCGAGCGCGAGGACGCCCTCTATGTCGACCCGCTGGCCCGCGATCTCGCCGAGCCCAAGGGATTCGAGCTGATCGACCGCTATGTCGGCGGCGGTCTGCTGCCGTTCATCTCCATCCGCACCCGCTTCCTGGACGACGCGATCCGCGACCTGCTCGCGGACGGCTCGATAGGCCAGGTCGTGCTGATCGCCGCGGGGATGGACACCCGCGCCTTCCGCCTCGACTGGCCCGACGACGTCGACGTCTACGAGGTCGACCACGGCCCGCTCATCACCGAGAAGCGGCGCCGTCTCGACGCGCTGGGCGCCAAGCCCGCCGTGCGGCGCCACGAGGTCTCCGCGGACCTCACCAAGGAGTGGCTGCCCGACCTGGAGGCGGCGGGCTTCGACCGGACCCGGCCCACGCTGTGGGTCGCCGAGGCGCTGACCTTCTTCCTCACCGAGGAGCAGGCGGCCGGGCTGCTGCGCCTGCTGGCCTCCGCCTCCGCGCCCGGCAGCCACCTGGCCTTCGACATCCTCGGCCGGACCCTGCTGCGCAGCCCCTTCTCCAAGCCGTTCCTCGACCGGCTCGCGGAGGACGGCACGCCGTGGATCTTCGGCACCGACGAGCCGGAGCCGTTCCTGGAGGCCAACGGCTGGGAGGTCGAGTCGCTGAAGGAGCCGGGCCAGCCCGGCGCGGGGGAGGGCCGCTGGCCGTACGACGTCCAGCCGCGCGGGCGCCGCTTCGCCAACCGGCTGTGGCTGATCCGCGCCCGGCTCGCCGCACAGTGACGCCGGGTCCCTGAGCACGCGGCGGCCGGAACCCCGCCCAGGGGTTCCGGCCGCCGCGGCCCGTGGACCGCCGGCGCCGCCTCAGTCCCGTGCCTGGAGCCGTTCCCGCAGCTCCAGGTTCTCCTCCGCCAGCAACCGCAGCCGCTCCCGCACCGGCTCCAGCGCCTCGGCCAGCTCCGGCTCCGAGTAGCGCGGGGTGATGTGCTTGGGGCAGTTCCAGAACAGGCCCTCCACCCGGATCAGCATGAGCTGCTCCAGCGGGCCGTCGGTGCGCAGATCGGACAACCGCTCGTGCAGCTCCGGGAATTCGGCCGGATCACGGGTCTCCGCACGGCCGAAGATCTTCAGCCGGGTGGGGTTGGCGTAGTCCATGAAGAACAGCGAGACCCGGTCGTCGGAGCGGAGGTTGCCCGCGGTGATGTACTGCCGGTTGCCGCGCACCTCCACCCAGGCCAGCGTGCCGCTGTCCAGCACATGCACGAAGCCCGGCGGGCCGCCCCGGAACTGGACGTACGGCCAGCCGTCCTCCCCGGTGCTGGCCAGGTAGAACCCGTCGCGGGCCATGATGAAGTCCGCCTCGTCCGGCCCCAGCCGGTCCGGCTCCTCGGTGTCCTGAGCCAGCAGCCGCGCCATCGCCTGCGCACTGCCCCGCTCCTCCTGCACACCCCGCACGTTCTTGGTGAACGCCAACCGCGCGTACCGGCTCATCCACGCCCCCTGAAGCCCACACCGCCAAAACCCGGTCGACGGCCGACTTTATCCACGGCCCGCCACACGGCAAAGGACCACCGGGGTCCGGACGCGCGAAGACCCCCGCCCGGCGGGCTGCCGGGCGGGGGTCCTCGGTCACCTCATCAGGTGCGGTAGGCGTAGAACGCCGCCGTCGGGTAGGACGCGACGAGGCTCGCCACCGACCGGTTGTAGGTGTTGGTGGAGTGGTACGTCACGTAGGGCACGCCCTGGGCGTCGCGCTTGGTGACGATCATCGTGTGGTCCTTGGACCCGTCCTTGTTGAAGTCCATCTGGATGACATCGCCGATGTCGGCCTGGTAGACATTCGCAAGGCTCGTGACCCGCTTCGAGGACAGCGCGAACCAGGAGAACTCGTTCACACCCACGAAGGAGTCCGACTGGATGTCGGCGGTACCGAACCACTTGTGGAAGTCGTTCGTGTAACCGGGAACGTGCTTCCAGCCACCCGCCTTCAGCGCCTGGCTGACGAAGTTGGTGCAGTCACCACCGGCGCCGGCCCCGTTGAAGTCCGGGTACGCGGTGTTGTACTTGCTCCAGTACTTCGTCGCGTACGCGGTCATGGCCTTGTAGTCATAACCCGTACCCGTCAGGGTCTTCGGCTTCGCCGGAGCCGGCCGCGTGGTGGCCGCGCGAGGCGCGTCCGGCGGGCCGTCGTCCGCCTTCACCGTCGGCTTGGCGACCTCGGGCTTCGCCACCTGGTTCACCGCGAGGTAGCCCTCGTCGGTGTCCTTGATGCGCGTGAGCTGCCAGTTGCCACCGCGGTCCGCCTGGAAGGTCAGCTCGTGGTGGGCCTGGAACCCCGTGGTGGGGGGCTCGTTGCCCGTGACCTTCTTGTACGTGAGCGACGTGGTCTCGGTGACGTCCACCGTGGCACGCCGTCCCTTGACCTGCGTGGCGTCCAGCTTCACGCTGGTGCTGCCCGCGCTGTACTGCTCGCCCAGCGCGGCCAGACGGCTCTTGCGGCCGCGCAGCTGGCTGAGCGCGGAGTCCTCCTGGCGCGACTGCGTGCCGGACAGGCGCACATCGCCGGAGAATCCGGAGGTCCGCTGCTCGCGGTCCTTCGAAGCACCGCCCACCAGGGCCTGGGTGCGGTCGGTGAAGACCGCGTCCGCCAGCCGCTGGAAGGTCGCCTTGGTCGCCGTGTCGACGGTCGGGTCGTCGGTGACCGCCGCGCCCGCGCTCCAGTTGGGCAGCAGGGCGACGCCCGCCACCACGGAGGCGGCCGCCGCCGAGATTATGGTGGCGCGGCTCCGCTTACGGCTCAATTTTCTTGACTTCAATGATGTTCCCCTCTACGCCGGTACAGAGACCGGGACTCCGGTGACAGAGACCGGGCGAACGCATCTTCGCACGCCGTGTGCGGCGCATGTGAAGACGGGATGCACAAGTGGAACCAGACTGTTTCACAGGTCACTTGACGACCGACGACCAGTCAGGCGACTGAGCGGGATCCAGGGTGCGCAGCCGCGCCAGCGTCTGCGGTGTCTGGACGTCCATCCAGTCGGCCAGTTCCTTGAAGGACACGCACTTCACGCCCTTCTTGGTGCATACGTTCTTGACCACCTGGTCGATGGCCCGCATGTAGATGCCGCCGTTCCAGTCCTCGAAGTGGTTGCCGATGAACAGCGGCGCCCGGCTCCCGTAGTACACCCGGTTGAAACCGGCCATGTACGAATCGACCGTCTGCTGCTCCCACTTGGGGAACTCGGCCGCGTTGCCCTGCGTCTCGCCGTCCGACTGGTTGTACAGGAAGTTGAAGTCCATGGACAGGCCCTGGTACTTGCCGGACTCGTACGGCAGCATCTGGAGCGGGAAGTCCCAGACCCCGTCCTTCTTCGCCGGCCAGATCTGGAAGTCGCCCGCGGAACTCGCGTCGTAGCGCCAGCCGTAGCTCTTGATGGCTTTCAGCAGGTTCTTCTGGCCCTCCAGACAGGGCGCCCGGCCGCCGGTGACCTCCTTCCTGAAGTCGAAGGGCAGCGGGTCGATGTCCTTGTAGCCGGTGTTGGACTTCCAGTGCTCCACGAACGAGTAGAACTGGTCGATCTCGCTCTTCCACTCCTCGACACTCCAGTCACCGCCGCCCTTGGCGCCGCAGAAGTGCCCGTTG
>NZ_MUNH01000474.1:0-191 GCF_002154615.1 Streptomyces recifensis | reverse complement strand
TCTTGGCCTTCGGCAGCAGGTAGATACCGGTGAGGAAGAACGTCATGTGGGCGTTGTACTGCTTGGCCAGCCGGCGGTAGTGCGAGAAGAGATGGTCGCTGCCCTCCAGGCCACCGTCCCAGGAGAAGACGACGAACTGGGGCGGCTTCTCACCCGGCTTGAGCCGTACGGGCTTCAACGTGCCCTGCTGC
>NZ_MUNH01000473.1:0-1266 GCF_002154615.1 Streptomyces recifensis | reverse complement strand
GCGGCGAGGTCGTCGGCGTGCTCAAGTCCCGCGCGGACCACGGGGGCGGCGGCACCTCCATCGGTGTGGAGCGGCTGCGCACGCTGCGGCTTCCCGCCGACGGCGAGGACGTCTACCAGTCCGTCTTCCACGCCCACGACCGCTACCACCGCGACCGCCAGCAGAGCGCCGACTCGCCCGACCCCACCTGGGCCGACATCCAGGGCGAACTCGGCGCCCGCCCCGGCCGCACCCTCACCCCGCAGCAGCGAGGCGAGCTGCTCGGACTGCTCGCCGACCTGCCCCCGCCGGTCAGCACCCGGGGCCTGCTCGACGTACTCCGCGCGCTGCCCGACTTCCGCGTTCCCTCGCTCGTGCCCGCCCCGCGCGGCTGGCGGGACGGGCTCGGGCTGCTCTACGAACACGCCCGCCAGGACGGCGCGCTGAAGCTGGTGCTCGACTACGCGATGGGCGTGCTCGCCGCCGAACGGCCGCCCGCGCCCAGTGCCCTCGCCGCCGAACGCGCCCTGTGGGAGTGGGTGCGGCACACGGCGGCCGGCCTCGACAGCGGTTACCGGCACACCCTGGCCCGGCGGCGCACCGAACTGCTCGGCCGGGCCCAGGTGGCCCACGGGCAGGCCGCGTTCGGTGGCGGCGGCCGGGACACGGCGGTACGGGAGCCGGTGCGCCCACCGCTCACCGCGCAGCCCGAGCCCTCCGTACTGCTGGTGGTGCTGCGCCGGGGCTGGGAGCCGGACCACTGCGACTGGTCGGTCTCGGTCGGCGGTGGCCCCGACCAGGAGCCGGCCCGGCTGTACGAGGGCGAACGCGCCCCGCTGGACGGCCTGGCCGACCACGTGGCCGCCCCCCTCGCCGAGGCGTTCCGGCACTGCGACGAGCCCGGCCGGCCCGCGACCCTGTACGCCGCCCTGCCGCATCTGCACCTCAGCCTGCCGGTGGACGACTGGCGTCTCACCTTCGACGGCCCCCCGCTCGGCGCCGAACGCCCCGTCCTGGTCCGCTGCTCGGACCGCGACCAGCTCCCCGACGAGACCCCGGCCTGGGAGGCGTACGAGGACCCGGACGCCGAGCGCCGGGACCGCTGGCGGCGGCTGCGTCCCCGCCCGGCGCACGCCGAGGTGCTGGACTGCGACGACGGTGTACGCAGGCCCGTGCCGGACACGGCGGCGCTGCGCGGGCTCGGGCCGCAGACCGTGCCGGTGCTGTGCCGTCCCGGCGATCCGCGTTCGGCGGACGGGCCGGCCGCGCTCGGCCGGGTGCTGCGGG
>NZ_MUNH01000472.1:0-7648 GCF_002154615.1 Streptomyces recifensis | reverse complement strand
ACGTTGCCGCAGACGACCTTGGAGGAGTCGTTCACGGTGTACGACTCGCCCGAGCCGGAGGTCGTCAGCTTCGACTTCTCCAGGGTGTCGAAGGAGCCGTTCTCCAGGTCCTTCGGCGTGAGCTTCTGACCGACGACGTGGTAGGTCAGGATCTTGGTGAGCTGGGCCTTGTCGGCGAGGACCTTGTCCAGCGTGGCCTTCGGGATCTTGTTGAAGGCGTCGTTGGTGGGCGCGAACACCGTGATGTTCTGCGCGTTGTTGAGGGTGTCGACCAGACCGGCCTTCTTCACCGCGGTGACCAGCGTGGACAGCGCCGGGTTGTTCGAGGCGGCCGTGGCCACCGGGTCCTTGGCCATGCCGTCGAAGGACCCCGCGCCGTTCTTCGGCACCGCGGAACAGGCCGGGCCGAACGGCTGGTCCATGCTGCTCATGCCCACGCTGCTCTCCGGGGCCGACGCCGACGCCGACGCCTTGGAGTCGGACTTGGCCGAGTCGCTGTCGCTGCCGGAGCAGGCGCTGAGCGCGAGGGGCAGCAGGACGGCGGCCGAGACGAGACCGGTGGTACGGCGGATGCGAGCGTTCACTGGGTCTTCTCCTGTTGTTGAAAGGCAGCAACGGGCTGCCGGACGGGGGGAGTTGGTCAGGGAGCGGAGTGCCGGTCGGGGCTCACTCCGCGGTCACGACGACGGAGTGCCGGCCACTCGCGCCGTCGGGGATGGTCCGGGCGCGCTTCTCCGTCTGCACGCTTCCGGTGCGGTCGGTGGCACGCACGGTGAGGGTGTGGGACCCCTTGGTCGCCTGCCAGGGGAAGGACCACTGGCGCCAGGTGTCACGGGTGTCCTCGGCGGCGAGGTGGGCCTCCTGCCAGGGGCCGTCGTCCACCCGGATCTCGACCTTGTCGATGCCCCGGTGCTGGGCCCAGGCGACCCCGGCCACCATCACGGTCCCGGACTTGGGCCGGGCGAACGGCTTGGGGGTGTCGATCCGGGACTGCGTCTTGACCGGCGCCTTCCGCGCCCACCCTCGCTTGACCCAGTACGGGTCGTAGGAGTCGAACGTGGTGAGCTCGATGTCCTGAATCCACTTGCAGGCGGAGACGTAGCCGTACAGGCCGGGCACGAGCATGCGGACCGGGAAGCCGTGCTCGAAGGGCAGCGGTTCGCCGTTCATGCCGACGGCGAGCATGGCATCGCGGCCGTCCATGATGTCCTCGACGGGCGTGCCGATGGTCATGCCGTCCACCGAGCGGGCCACCAACTGGTCGGCCGGTCCACCGTGCGAGGGCGCCTTGACCCCGCATTCGGCGAGCAGGTCGGCCAGGCGGACGCCGGTCCAGCGCGCGTTGCCGACGTACGGGCCGCCGACCTCGTTCGACACGCAGGTCAGGGTGATGTCGCGCTCGATCAGCCGTCGGTGCAGCAGGTCGTCGAAGGTGAAGGTGGCCGGCCGGGTCACGCCCTTGCCGTGCACGCGGAGCTGCCAGGCGGTGGCGTCCACCTTGGGGACCACCAGGGCGGTGTCGACGCGGTAGAAGCTCCTGTTGGGCGTGACGTAGGGGCTGACGCCGTCGACCCGCAGGGCCGTCCGCGCCGGTACCGGCTGCGCGGGCGAGCCGGGGCGGGGCAGGACGACCTGCTCGCGGGAGGCGACGGCGTCTCCCGCCCGGCGGCCGCTCAGCATCCGGCCGGCCCCGCCCACGACGGCGGACGCGGCGGCCGCGGAGGTGGCCGCGATGACGAAGCCCCGCCGGTCCCAGTCGCCGGGCTCGCCGTCGGGGACCGGCACGGGGGTGATGAGGCGTCCGGCCAGGAAGTGGAGGAGCAGCGCCCCGACGACGGCCCCGATCAGGGACGGCAACGCGTCCGCGAAGCCTCGGGAGTCCGGGCGGGTGAGGGCGGCCACCGCGCCGATCACACCGAACAGGAGGACACCGGCCGCTCCGGCGACCCGGCGGCGTACCGCCGACGCGCCCAGGCCCAGGGCGAGAAGCGCGAGGACGGCGAGGATGCCGAGCTGGAGCACCAGCTTGTCGTCGGTGCCGAAGTGACGGATCGCCCAGTCCTTGACGGCCGCCGGGGTCTGGTCGATGGAGGCCCCGCCGACCACGACCACCGGACTCGCCTGCGGCCGTACGCCCGCCGCCACCAGCTCGGCCACCGCGAGCGCGGCGAACCCGGCGAGCGCGCCGCTCAGCGCGCCCAGCGTCGTCCGCACGGGCCCCGGTGCTCTCCTTGGATCGCTCTGTTCCTCGCTCACGCGGGGAATCCGGGGCCGGGTGCGGGGCCGGATTGGTGGCTTCCTCAGATCGGATGAAGACGCATCTCACACCAATCCGGGGGGTGTTCGGCGACGGATCATCTGGGTTGCGGTGCGCGGCTGTTGAGGCGTTGTCAGCCGGTTCGGCGGCTGACGCCCGTTTCGGGTACGGCCGTTGCCCGGGCTGCGCCGCCGCGCCGCTCCGGGCGCCAGGTGGTCACGAGGCGGCGGAGCGCGGCGACGGCCGGCGGGAACCCGGGCCGACGTCGAGCAGCAGTCGGGGCGGTCGGCTCCGCTCACCGCAAGGGCGCCGCCTCGACCACGGGCCGCCCGCCGGGGCGCAGGGCGACGCGTTCGCCGCGTGCGCACGGTACGAGCCGTGCGCCGAGCCCGCGCTGCCGTAGGGCGTGGAGGAAGTCGCTCAGCGGTGACTTCATGACGGTGTACTCCTCGTAGTGCACCGGTAGCACCCACTCGGGGTCCAGCCGTTCGGCGAAGCCGGCGCCCTGGGCTCCGGTCATGGTGACGAGGAAGCCGCCGGGGAGCGTGGTCCCGCCGAGGTGGAGGACGGCGAGGTCGAGGTCGGGGCAGCGGCGGGCGATGGCCGCGACGATCGGCGGGAAGGGCAGCGTGTCGCCGGAGAGGTAGAGGCGGAGCACGGGTGGGCCCCCGAGGGGACCGAACTCGAGCAGGCTGCCCATGACCTGCGGCAACAGGGGCCGGAGCAGGCCGCCCGCGTGCTGCCCCGGCAGGGAGGTGACGGTCACCTGGGTCTCGCGGCCGGTCACCGTACGGCTCTGCCAGGTCTCCAGCGCGGTGGCGTGCGGGAAGCCGTGCAGGCGGCGGAGTCTCCGGGCGGCCTGGGGTGTGGTGAGTACCGGGAGGCCCGGGTCGAGGCCACGCCGGGCGACCCGGTCCCAGTGGTCTCCGTGCAGGTGGGACAGCACGATGGCGTCGATGCCGGCGGGCAGGCCGGCGACGCCCCGGGTCGGCTCCAGCAGACGGCGGCTGACGAGGCCGTGCCCGAGGTAGGCGTACTGACCGCGGTGGAGGAAGTTGGGGTCGGTCAGCAGGGTGACGTCGCCGTAGCGGATCAGGAGCGTGGCGTTGCCGATGAAGTGGCAGGTGACGGGTGGGTCCTGTGGGGTCGCGGTCATGTGCGCCTCCTCGGGTCGCCGGTGGCCCCCGGGGACCGGGTGACCTCGCAGGCGCGGTCGAACCGCGCACGGGCGGGCCGGTCAGCCGCGGACGGCGCTCGGCGCCATCGGCCACCGGCCCCGACGGCCTGCGCGAACATCTCCTCCATCGACGCCTGTGCGGGCCGGTACTCCCCCGGCTCGCGGCGGCTCTTGGTGGTGTCCACGCGGAGGTCGTAGCGGATGTCGCGCCGCGGGTAGCCGCGTTCGAGGCCCGCCGCCGGGGCCACGGCGACCGCCAGGGGCTTGGGGAGGTCACGGCGTGGCAGGGGGGACGAGCCGTAGGCCGGGAGGAGGCGGCGGGCGAGGTCGACGACGTCGGTGGACTCGGCCGCGAGGTCCGTGGCGTGCCCCTCCGCCCTACTCGTTCACCAGCAGGATCTTGCCCACGTGACCCCCGGCCTCCATCAGCCGGTGCGCCTCGGCGGCCCGGGACATGGGCAGGCGCTGGTCGATGACGAGTCCCACGGCGCCGCTCTCGATCATCGGCCAGACCTCGTCCCGCACCTGGGCGACGATCTCGGCCTTCTGCTCCCTGGACCGTGTGCGCAGGGTCGTCCCGTGCACGGACAGGCGCTTGAACACCAGCTCGGCCAGGTTGAGGCCGGCCTCCAGGCCGTCCTGGAGGCCGATGACCACCAGGCGTCCGTCGGGGGCGAGGGAGCGCACATTGCGTTCGAGGTAGCTGCCGCCCACGACGTCCAGGATCACGTCGTAGGGGCCGTGCTCGGTGAAGTCCTCCGTGCGGTAGTCGATCGTGACGTCGGCACCCAGCTCCCGTGCCCGGGCGGCCTTGTCGAGGCCGCCGGCCGTGGTGACGACCCGGGCGCCCAGCGCCTTGGCGATCTGGATGGCGAAGGTGCCGACGCCACCGGCCCCGCCGTGCACGAGGAAGGTCTCGCCCTTCTTGAGGTGGGCGGTCATGACGATGTTGGACCAGACCGTCGCCACCGCCTCGGGCAGAGCGGCCGCCTCGACCAGGCCGATCCCTTTGGGAACCGGGAGCAACTGACCCGCGGGGACGGCGACCTTCTGCGCGTAGCCGCCGCCCGTGAGCAGCGCGCAGACCTCCTCGCCCACCTGCCAGCCGGTCACCCCCTCACCGAGGGCGCCGATACGGCCCGAGACCTCGAGGCCGGGGTACGGGGAGGTTCCGGGCTGGAGGGGGTAGAGACCGTAACGCTGCATGACGTCCGCCCGGTTGAGGGCGCTGGCGACGACGTCGATGACGACCTCACCGGCGGCCGGCTTCGGCTCTTCGACGTCCACCCACTCCAGGACCTCGGGACCGCCGGGCTCCTTGATCGACACTGCCTTCATGACGCTCCGTTCATCGCGGCGCGGGCTCCCGCCCGCATGTTTACAGCACATACATTAGGCAGCAGGTGTGTGCACTGTCAACATGGCCTCGATCACCGACGGTCCGCCGCCACGCTGAACAGCGCCCGGACCGCCGCGCGGACCTGGGCGTCCACCACCTCCGGCGTCGAGGAGTCGAGCTTGCCGTCCAGATGCAGGAAGGCCAGGCCGTGGACGAGTGCCCACACCGTGGTCGACAACGCGTCCGGGTCGACGCCGGGGAAGACCGCGTGCACGATGCCGCGGACGTACTCGGAGATGGCGGCGGTCGCCGCCACCCGCTCCTCGCTGTGGGGATCGCACGGTTCAGCGAACATCACCCGGAACATCGCGGGCCGGTCCAGCGCGAAGCGCACGTAGGCGACGGCGACCGACGCGAGCTCGTCGGGAGTCCTGGGCTCGGGGTGGGCGGCCGCCAGGTGCTCGGCCAGCTCGCGGTACCCCTCGGCGGCCACCGCGGAGACCAGCGCGTCGCGGTCCGCGTAGTGACGATAGGGGGCCGTGGCCGACACGCCCGCCCGCCGCGCCACCGCGCGAAGCGACAGCCCGGCACTGCCGTCCTCCTCCAGCAGCTCCCGCGCGGCACGCAGGCAGGCCGCACGCAGGTCGCCGTGGTGATACGAGCTGCTCGCTTGCGGCATAGGTCACACTCCTTGAAGTTTACGGCGCTTACATTTCTGACCTAATGTGAACGCTGTACACATTGTAAGCGATGGAGATCGAGAGGGGAAAGCAGGATGACCAGCGAACTGTTCTCGCCGTTGTCCCTGCGCTCCGGGCAGGTACTGCGCAACCGGATCGCCAAGGCGGCCATGGAGGAGAACATGGCGGCCGACGGCCAGTTGCCCGGAGCCGAGCTGCTCGGGCTGTACCGGCGCTGGGCCGGGGGCGGGGCCGGACTGCTCATCACGGGCAACGTCATGGTCCACGCCGAGGCACTGACCGGTCCGGCCGGTGTCGTCCTCGACGAGGCCGCGCCACTGGAGCCGTTCGTCGAGTGGGCGAAGGCCGGCAAGGCGGGGGGCGGGGCGATCTGGATGCAGATCAACCACCCCGGCCGCCAGATCGGCTCCGACATGCCCGGCGTCGTATGGGGCCCCTCCGCGGTCGGCGTCGACCTGGGCAAGCACACCGGCCGCTTCGGCCGCCCGGTCGCCATGACCGCCCGGCAGATCGAGGAGACGGTCACCCGGTACGCGGTGACCGCCCGGCGCGCCGAGCAGGCCGGCTTCGACGGGGTCGAGGTGCACGCGGCGCACGGCTATCTGCTCTCGCAGTTCCTCTCCCCCCTGGTCAACAAGCGCACCGACCAGTGGGGCGGCTCGCTGGAGAACCGGGCCCGGATGCTGCTGGACGTGGTCCGCGCCGTACGGGCCGCCGTGTCGCCCTCCTTCGCGGTCGCGGTCAAGCTCAACTCCGCCGACTTCCAGCGCGGCGGCTTCGACGCGGACGACGCGCGCCAGGTGATCGAGATGCTCGCGCCGCTCGGTGTCGACCTGGTCGAGCTGTCCGGCGGCAGCTACGAGAGCCCGGCGATGTCCGGCCGGGCCGCCGACGCGCGCACGCAGGCCCGCGAGGCGTACTTCCTGGACCTGGCGAAGGACCTGGTCGGGTCCAGCCCGGTGCCGCTGATGCTGACCGGCGGCATCACCCGGCGCGAGACCGCCGAGCGCGTCCTCGACAGCGGGGTGGCGGTCATCGGCATGGGCACCGCCCTCGCCGTCACCCCCGACCTGCCGGAGCGCTGGCGCACCGGCGGCGAGGCCGAGCGGCAGCTCAGGCCGGTCACCTGGTCGGACAAGGCGCTCGCGTCGGCCGCCAGCATGGCGCAGGTCCGCCACCAGATGCGCCGGATCGCGCGCGGCAGCAGGCCCACGCCGGGCACCCACCCGGCGGTCGCCCTCCTCGCCGAGCGGCGCAAGCAGCGCCGGGCGCTGCGCCGCTACCGCGACTGGCTGGGCACGACGCGGGGCGCCGCGTAGCACGGGGTCGACAGGGCGCCCCAGGTACCCGGGTACCTGGGGCGCCTCTTCGGCCGGATCTCCCACGACGCGGGCGGCGCGGCTCCCTCGGGGAGCCGCGCCGCCCGCGTCCGGGTGTCTCAGCGGGAGCCGACCGCCTTCAGCACCCTCAGCGCCCCGGTCAGCAGCGCCGCCCAGGTTTCGGGCGGGATGCTCCTCGGCGGGGTGAACCCCTGGACGCGCTGGTGGGCGACGTTCTGGGCCTCGGTGTACTTGAGGATGCCCTCGGCACCGTGACGCCGGCCGAGGCCGGAGTCACCCATGCCGCCCATCGGCGCGTCGACGCTGCCCCACGCCGCGGCGAACGCCTCGTTGACGTTGACGGTGCCCGCGTGCAGCCGGGCCGCCACGGCCCGGCCCCGGGAAGCACTGCGGGACCAGACGCTCGCGTTGAGGCCGTAGGACGTGGCGTTGGCCCGCGCGACGGCCTCGCTGTCGTCGCGCACGCGGTGGACGGACACGACGGGCCCGAACGTCTCGTGCTCGTACAGCGTCATGTCCGGGGTGACACCGGCGAGGATGGTCGGCTCGTGGAACAGTGGCCCCAGGTCCGGGCGCGCCCTGCCGCCCGCGAGGACCTTCGCCCCCTTGGCCACGGCGTCCTCGACGTGCTCGATGACGGTCTTGAGCTGAGCGGCCGTGGTGAGGCTGCCGACGTCGCAACTGAAGTCGTACGCGCCACCGATCCTGAGCCGCTCGGCGCGGGCGACGAAGGCGTCCACGAACCGGTCGTACACCGAGTCCGCCACGTACAGACGCTCGATGGAGACGCAGAGCTGGCCCGCCGAGGGGAAGCAGGCGGCGACGGCGCCGTCG
>NZ_MUNH01000471.1:0-13172 GCF_002154615.1 Streptomyces recifensis | reverse complement strand
GACAGCGCCTCGGCCAGCCCGCCCAGCTCGACGTGCACGACCAGCACCGGCTTGCCCGGCACCGCGGCGGCCGCCGAGCGCAGCGCCTCCGCCAGCTCCGCGTCGTCCGGCGAGCTCTCCCCGATGGCGGGGATGGCGGTGACCACGACGGCGTCGCAGGTGTCGTCCGCGAGGGCGTGGGCCAGCGCCCGGTGGAAGTCGGCGGCGGTGGCGGCGGTGGTCAGGTCCAGGGGGCGGGACGGCCGCAGCCCCTCCGCGAGACAGCGGTCGTAGGTGAGGATGCCGAGGGACTCGGAGTTGCCGAGGATGGTGACGCGCGGCCCGGCGGGCAGCGGCTGGCGGGCCAGCAGCAGCCCCGCGTCGACCAGTTCGGTGATGGTGTCGACCCGGATCACCCCGGCCTGCCGCAGCAGCGCGGACACGGTGGCGTGCGGGAGCCGGGTGGCCCGTACGGCGTGCCCCGGCGGGGCGGAGCCCGCGCCCTGCACCACGACGAGCGGCTTGGCGGCGGCGGTGCGCCGGGCGAGCCGGGTGAACTTGCGGGGGTTGCCGATGGACTCCAGGTACATGAGGACGACGTCGGTGTCGGGGTCGTCGAACCAGTACTGGAGGAGGTCGTTGCCGGAGACGTCGGCGCGGTTGCCGGAGGAGACGAAGGTGGAGACGCCCGTGACCCCGGTGACCCCTCCCCCGCGCCGGTGCAGCCGGGAGAGGAGGGCTATGCCGATGGCGCCGGACTGGGCGAACATCCCGATCCGGCCCGGCCGGGGCATCTCGGGGGCGAGGGAGGCGTTGAGCCGTACCTCCTCGGCGGTGTTGATGACGCCGAAGGCGTTGGGGCCGATGATCCGCATGCCGTAGGCCCGTGCCTGGCGGACCAGCGCCCGCTGCCGCTCCCGCCCCTCGGGCCCGCTCTCGGCGTACCCGGCGGACAGTACGACCAGCCCCTGCACCCCGTGTTCACCGCACTCGGTGACCACCGCGGGCACCGCGTCGGCCGGTACGGCGACCACGGCCACGTCCACCGGGCCCTCGATCTCCCGGACCGAGCGGTACGCGGGCACCCCGTCGACCTGCTGACAGCCGTCCGGGAAGGCGTTGTTGACCGCGTACAGCGGGCCCGCGTACCCCGCGTCCCGGATGTTGCCGAGCACGCTGCGACCTACCCCGCCGGACGCGCGGCCGACGCCGATGACGGCCACGGAGCCGGGGGCGAGCAGCCTCCGCACCGAGTGGGCCTCGGCGCGCTGCTCCCGCGCGAGCTGCACGGCCATCGAGCGGTCGGTGGGTTCGAGCCCGAACTCCAGCCGGACCACACCGTCCTCGAAGCTGCGTTTCTGGGTGTATCCGGCGTCGGTGAACACCTTGATCATCTTGGTGTTGGCCGGCAGCACCTCGGCGGCGAAGCGCCGGATGCCGCGCTCGCGGGCGACGGCCGCGATGTGCTCCAGCAGCGCGGAGGCGACACCCCGGCCCTGATGGGCGTCCTGCACCAGGAAGGCGACCTCGGCCTCGTCGGCCGGGGCGGAGGCGGCCATACCGTCGGCGCCGATGCGGTCGTAGCGTACGGTGGCGATGAACTCGCCGCCGACGGTGGCGGCGAGCCCCACCCGGTCCACGAAGTCGTGGTGCGTGAAGCGGTGCACGTCCTTGGCGGAGAGCCGCGGGTACGGCGCGAAGAAGCGGTAGTACTTCGACTCGTCGGACACCTGCTCGTAGAAGCTGACGAGACGGTCGGCGTCGTCCGCGGTGATGGGCCGGATGCGCGCGGTGCCGCCGTCGCGCAGCACCACGTCCGCCTCCCAGTGGGCGGGGTACTCGTGCCGGTCCTGCCGGTCCGCCGGGGTCTGCATGGGCCCCAGCGTACGGCTCGCGCGGGCGTACGGCGCGAGGCAGTGTGCGGGACACGGAAGTCGGGCCGAGGCCGTGGTCCGACGGCCGGTACGGAGAGGTTCCGGAGCGGTGAAGTGCCGCTCCGGGCACGGTTCCCCGTATGGGAAACTGGTCTAGACAACCTGAGAGACTGAAGGGCAGCATCACATGGCTGAGCGCCGCGTCAACGTCGGCTGGGCCGAGGGCCTCCACGCCCGCCCCGCTTCCATCTTCGTCCGAGCCGCCACGGCCACAGGCGTCCCGGTCACGATCGCCAAGTCCGGCGGCACCCCGGTCAACGCGGGCTCGATGCTGGCCGTCCTGGGCCTGGGCGCCCAGGGTGGCGAGGAGATCGTCCTCGCCTCCGACGCCGACGGCGCGGAGGCCGCGCTGGACCGGCTGGCCAAGCTGGTCGCCGAGGGCCTGGACGAACTGCCCGAGACGGTCTGACCCCATTCACGGCGGAAGCCGCGTCGCCCCTTCGGAGGCGGCGCGGCTTCTGCGTTTCCGCACACCGAATTCAGGCGCCACCAATAGCGCACCGCCGATAATTGACGGCACGCCGAAAGTGGGCAGCACAATTGCCCGGCACGCGAATATCCCTCTTTGTATACAGCGCCCGTGTTAATTCCGGAGTCCCGCTGTGTTTACAGGATGTTGCGCGTGCCGGGCGCGGTCGCCGGCGGGGGTGCGCAGCCGGTGGGCGAGGGTCGCGCGCTCGGTGTGCAGCGCCGTGACCGCCCGCGCGCGGTCGCTGTCGCCGCGCGCCACCGCGTCCACGATCGCGCCGTGCTCGACCCAGGTCTCCGGCGGGCTGACCGGACCCTCCACGCTGTACATCCATGCGATCTTGTGCCGGAGCTGGGTGAGCGCCGAGGTCAGCGCATGACTGCCGCACGCCTGGGCGAGCGTCTCGTGGAACCAGCCGTCCAGCGCGCGCAGGTCGTCGCTGTTGCCGAGCCTGGCCCGCTCCTGACCCAGCCTGACCAGGCCGCGCAGCACCTTCAGATGAGCCTCGGTGCGCCGCTGGGCGGCCCGCGCGGCGCCGAGCGGCTCCAGCAGCAGGCGCATCTCCAGCAGGTCGGCGGCCTCCTGCTCGGTGGGCTCGGCCACGCAGGCACCCGCGTGGCGCCGGGTCACCACGAAGCCCTCGGCCTCCAGCGTGCGCAGCGCCTCGCGGACGGGGACGCGGGAGACGCCGTAGCGGCGGGCGAGGACCTCCTCGGTGAGCCGGCCGCCGCGCTCGTGGATTCCGGCGACGATGTCGTCCCGGATCGCCGTGCACACCGAGTGCGCCGGAATACGCATGACCCACCTCCGCCTTAATGCCCGTGAAACGCCGGCCACAGCGCTTGTCCCGTGACTCTATGGCAATGCGCGAGGATTTCCGATGGCCTACCGGAATCCATGGCTATTTTTTGGACAGCGCCCGGAGGAAAGCGCGCAGCGAAAAGCCCCGGCCGGGTGGGCCGGGGCTTTTCGCGGGACCGGAGGGTCAGACGTTCACGCCGTGCTTGCGGAGGTAGGCGACGGGGTCGACGTCGGACCCGTAGTCGGGGCCGGTACGGGCCTCGAAGTGGAGATGCGGGCCGGTGACGTTGCCGGTGGCGCCGGACAGGGCGATCTGCTGGCCCGGAACGACGCGCTGGCCCACGCTGACGCCGATGGACGACAGGTGGCCGTACTGGGTGTACATCCCGTCGGCCATCCTGATCACGATCTCGTTGCCGTACGCGCCGCCCCAGCCGGTGGAGACCACGGTGCCGGCGCCGGCCGCGTGGACCGCGGTGCCGCTGGCGGCGTGGAAGTCGATGCCGGTGTGCGAACCGGAGGACCACAGGGAGCTGGAGGACTGGTAGGCGGTGGAGACGTAGGAGCCGGTGATCGGCATGACGAAGGAGTTGAGGCGCTCGCGCTCGGCCTTGCGGGCGGCGCGCTCCTTGGCCTCGCGGGCCCGCTCGGCGGCGGCGCGCTCGGCGGCCTCCTCGGCGGCCTTGCGCTCGGCGGACGCCTTCTGGGCGGTGGCCTGCGCGGCGATCTCGTCGGCGAGGGTGTCGCTGACGGCGATGACGGGGGTGAGGCCGGTGTTCTCGACGGAGTTGTCCGCGGCGAGCGCCGGGGAGGCCGCGAGGGTGCCGACGACACCGGTGGTGAGAGCCGCCACACCGGCCGCCGTTGCGGTGGTGCGCTTGACCCGGCCGGGCTTGCGGTGCTTCCCGGTGGCGCACATGAACGCCATGAGCAGGCTGTTCCTTTCCTTCCCTCTCGCCTACCGGGTTAGCTGACGGGTTCGGAGCAGGAAGGTCTCCTACGGCCGCCCTCGCTCACGCGCGGGCGCCCGATTCACCCCAGGGACTGCGTGGGTCCCCGGCTCCCCCTGCGGGGGACTCGGCGATGGCTGTCCGGTGCCGCGGGCGCGGCGCACTGCCTGACGAACAGCCCGGAAGAAGCTAAAGGGGACGGGAGCGGATCTTCAAACGGGTCCGGGCTTTTGTAGTGCATCCCACACGCCAGAGGGGTAACCTCCGCCCCAATCCGGACATTTGGTGACCGGTGTTCGAGGCCACTCCCGAACACAGGTGTGGGCCCTGACGACTTGTGCGCCGTCAGGACCCACTCCTGTGCGGCTACTCGGCCGAGACGACCTTGACCTCGCCGATGCCGAGCGCCTCGACGGGCTCCTTGATCTGGGCGGCGTCGCCGACCAGGACCGTGACCAGCCGGTCGGCCGGGAAGGCGTTCACCACGGCGGCCGTGGCCTCCACGGTGCCGGTGGCCGCGAGCGTGCGGTACAGCTCCGCCTGGAAGTCGTCGGGGAGGTGCTGCTCGACCTGGTCCGCGAGGGTGCCGGCGACGGCGGCGGCCGTCTCGTACTTCAGCGGGGCCACGCCGACGAGGTTCTGCACGGCCACGTCCCGCTCGGCATCGGTCAGACCCTCTGCGGCCAGCGTGTGCAGCACCGTCCACAGGTCCGCGAGCGCCGGGCCGGTGTTCGGGGTGTCCACGGAGCCGCTGATGGCGAGCAGCGAGGCGCCGGTGCCGTCCGGGGCGGAGCGCAGCACCTGGCCGAAGGCGCGCACGCCGTAGGTGTAGCCCTTCTCCTCGCGCAGGACCCGGTCCAGGCGGGAGGTCAGGGTGCCGCCGAGGCAGTAGGTGCCGAGCACCTGGGCCGGCCACACGCGGTCGTGCCGGTCGGAACCGATGCGGCCGATGAGGAGCTGCGTCTGCACGGCGCCGGGCCGGTCCACGATGACCACGCGGCCGGTGTCGTCGGCGGTCACCGGCGGCACCGGGCGGGCCTGGCCGGGCGTGCCGGACCAGGCGCCCAGGGTCTCGGCGAGCAGCGCGTCGAGGTCGATGCCGTCGAGGTCGCCGACGACCACCGCGGTGGCGGTGGCGGGGCGGACGTGGCGGTCGTAGAAGGCGCGTACGGCGTCCGCGTCGATCTTCTCGACGGTCTCCTCGGTGCCCTGGCGCGGCCGGGACATGCGCGCGGAGGCCGGGAAGAGCTCCTTGGACAGCTCCTTCGCGGCGCGGCGGGCCGGGCTGGCCAGCTCGTGCGGGATCTCGTCCAGGCGGTTGCGGACCAGGCGCTCGACCTCGCTCTCCGCGAAGGCGGGGGCACGCAGGGCGTCCGCGAGCAGGGTGAGGCCCTTCTCCAGGCGGGAGGCGGGCACCTCCAGGCTGAGCCGGACGCCGGGGTGGTCGGCGTGTGCGTCCAGCGTGGCGCCGGCCCGCTCCAGCTCGGCGGCGAACTCCTCGGCGGAGTCCTTGTCGGTGCCCTCGGAGAAGGCGCGCGCCATGATCGTGGCGACACCGTCGAGGCCGGCCGGCTCGGCGTCCAGGGGGGCGTCGAGCAGTACCTCCACGGCGACGACCTGCTGGCCGGGGCGGTGGCAGCGCAGCACCGTCAGGCCGTTGTCCAGCGTGGAGCGCTCGGGCGCCGGGAACGCCCACGGCTTGGCCTCGCCGGCCTGCGGCTGGGGGTGGAACTCCATGGGGGCGAGCTCGGTCACTTGGCCGTCTCCTCGTTGTCGTGGCCGGCCTCTACGGTGGCCTCGTGCTCCGGGTCGTCGGGCAGGTCGGCGTCCTCGACCGCCTCCGGGGACTTCGGCTCGTAGACGAGCACGGCGCGGTTGTCCGGCCGCAGGCGAGCCTCGGCGACCTCGCGGACCTCTTCGGGGGTCACCTCGAGGACACGCTGGACGGCCGTCAGGGCCAGCTGCGGGTCGCCGAACAGGACGGCGTACCGGCAGAGTTCGTCGGCGCGGCCCGCGACGGTGCCGAGCCGGTCCAGCCACTCGCGCTCCAACTGGGCCTGGGCGCGCTCCATCTCCTCCGGGGTCGGGCCCTCCTCCGCGAAGCGGGCCAGCTCCTCGTCGATCGCGGCCTCGATGACCGGGACCTCGACGTCGCCGGAGGTCTTCACGTCCAGCCAGCCCAGCGAGGGCGCGCCGGCCAGCCGGAGCAGCCCGAACCCGGCGGCCACGGCCGTACGGTCGCGGCGCACCAGCCGGTTGTAGAGGCGCGAGGACTCGCCGCCGCCGAGGACGGTGAGGGCGAGGTCGGCCGCGTCGGACTCGCGCGTGCCGTCCTCCGGGAGCCGGTAGGCGGCCATCAGGGCGCGCGCCGGGACCTCCTCGACGACGACCTCGCGCAGCTCGTCCCCGATGACCTCGGGCAGCGAGCCGTCGCGCGGGGCGGGCTTGCCGTCGTGGCCGGGGATGGAGCCGAAGTACTTCTCGATCCAGGCCAGCGTCTGCTCGGGGTCGATGTCGCCGACCACGGAGAGCACCGCGTTGTTGGGCGCGTAGTAGGTGCGGAAGAACGCGCGGGCGTCCTCCAGCGTGGCCGCGTCCAGGTCGGCCATGGAGCCGATCGGGGTGTGGTGGTAGGGGTGGCCCTCGGGGTAGACCATGGCGGTCAGCTTCTCGAAGGCGGTGCCGTAGGGGACGTTGTCGTAACGCTGGCGGCGCTCGTTCTTGACGACGTCGCGCTGGTTCTCCATCGACTCGTCGTCCAGCGCGGCCAGCAGGGAGCCCATCCGGTCGGCCTCGAGCCACAGGGCGAGTTCGAGCTGGTGGGCGGGCATCGTCTCGAAGTAGTTGGTGCGTTCGAAGCTCGTCGTGCCGTTGAGCGAGCCGCCGGCGCCCTGGACCAGCTCGAAGTGGCCGTTGCCCTTGACCTGGCCGGAACCCTGGAACATCAGGTGCTCGAAGAGGTGCGCCAGGCCGGTGCGGCCCGCGACCTCGTGGCGGGAGCCGACGTCGTACCAGAGGCAGACCGCCGCGACCGGGGTCAGGTGGTCCTCGGAGAGCACCACGCGCAGACCGTTGGCCAGGCGGTGCTCGGTCGCTGTCAGGCCCCCGGAGCCTGCCTGGGCTGTGGTCGTGTGACCCATGGGCATGTACGTCCCTTCGCAAGCGGTCGCGGTCGAGTGAAACCGCGGTTTTCCTGCCGTTCCTGCCACTGTATGCAAACCGCGCGAGGGCCCGGCGGAGTTCCCGCCCGACGTACGCCCACAGCGGATCGACTAGCCTGCGTCAGGCGTGCTCATGGCGAGCGCGCTCCCGGCCGGCAGACGGCGGTGGAGCGCCGGGCCGCCGAGCACCGGGGGCGGACCCGTGCGGACCGGGTCGCGGCCCGCGTTGTCAGTGCCCCGGTCCACAATGGTCCGCGTCCGATCCGTCCCACGCCTTCAGCAAGGAGCCGGCAGCGATGGCCCGCCGCAGCACCAAGACCCCGCCGCCCGACGACTCGTACGAGGAGAAGATCCTCGACATCGACGTCGTGGACGAGATGCGCGGCTCCTACCTCGAATACGCGTACTCGGTCATCTACTCCCGTGCTCTGCCGGACGCCCGTGACGGTCTGAAGCCGGTGCACCGCCGCATCGTCTACCAGATGAACGAGATGGGCCTGCGCCCCGAGCGCGCCTACGTGAAGTGCGCGCGCGTGGTCGGCGAGGTCATGGGCAAGCTGCACCCGCACGGCGACGCGTCGATCTACGACGCGCTGGTGCGCATGGCGCAGCCCTTCTCGATGCGCGTCCCGCTGGTCGACGGACACGGCAACTTCGGCTCCCTGGGCAACGACGACCCGCCGGCCGCCATGCGGTACACCGAGTGCCGGATGGCCGCCGCGGCGAGCCTGATGACGGAGTCGATCGACGAGGACACGGTCGACTTCGCGCCGAACTACGACGGCCAGGAGCAGGAGCCGGTCGCCCTCCCCGCCGCCTTCCCGAACCTGCTGGTCAACGGCTCCTCCGGCATCGCGGTCGGCATGGCGACGAACATGCCGCCGCACAACCTGCGCGAGGTCATCGCGGCCGCCCGCCACCTGATCAAGCACCCGAACGCGGACCTGGACGCCCTGATGCGCCACGTCCCCGGCCCCGACCTGCCCACCGGCGGCCGGATCGTCGGCCTGGACGGCATCCGGGACGCGTACGCGAACGGCCGCGGCTCCTTCAAGATGCGGGCGACGGTCGCCATCGAGGCGGTGACCGCCCGCCGCAAGGGCCTGGTCGTCACCGAGCTGCCCTTCGCGGTCGGCCCGGAGAAGGTCATTGCGAAGATCAAGGACCTGGTCAACGCGAAGAAGGTCCAGGGCATCGCGGACGTCAAGGACCTCACCGACCGCGAGCACGGCCTGCGCCTGGTCATCGAGATCAAGAACGGCTTCGTGCCGGAGGCGATCCTGGAGCAGCTCTACAAGCTGACCCCCATGGAGGAGTCCTTCGGCATCAACAACGTGGCGCTGGTGGACGGCCAGCCGCTCACGCTGGGCCTCAAGGAGCTGCTTGAGGTCTATCTCGACCACCGCTTCGAGGTCGTGCGCCGGCGCAGCGAGTTCCGCCGCACCAAGCGCCGCGACCGGCTGCACCTGGTCGAGGGCCTGCTGACCGCGCTCGTCGACATCGACGAGGTCATCCGGGTCATCCGGTCCAGCGAGAACTCCGCGCAGGCCAAGGAGCGCCTGATGGAGCGCTACGGCCTGAGCGACATCCAGACCCAGTACATCCTCGACACGCCGCTGCGCCGCCTCACCAAGTACGACCGGATCGAGCTGGAGGCGGAGAAGGACCGACTCAACCAGGAGATCGAGGAGCTGACCCGCATCCTGGAGTCGGACGCGGAGCTGCGCAAGCTGGTGTCGGGCGAACTGGCCGCCGTGGCCAAGAAGTTCGGCTCCGACCGGCGTACGGTCCTGCTGGAGTCCGCGGCCTCCCAGGTGGCCACGGTGCCGCTCCAGGTGGCCGACGACCCCTGCCGGGTACTGCTGTCCTCGACCGCGCTGCTGGCCCGTACGACCGGCGCCGATCCGGTTCCGCAGGAGGGCGGCCGGGCCAAGCACGACGTGATCGTCTCCTCGGTGCCGGCGACCGCGCGGGGTGAGATCGGGGCGGTGACGTCGAGCGGGCGCCTGTTGCGGATCAACGTGGTCGACCTGCCCCAGTTGCCGGACACCGCGACCGCGCCGAACCTCTCCGGAGGGGCGCCGCTGGCCGAGTTCGTGTCCCTGGAGGGCGACGAGACCGTGGTCTGCCTGACCACGCTGGACGAGACCTCGCCGGGCCTCGCGATCGGCACCGAACAGGGCGTCGTCAAGCGGGTGTTGCCCGACTATCCGTCCAACAAGGACGAGCTGGAGGTCATCACCCTGAGGGAGGGTGACCGGATCGTCGGCGCGGTGGAGCTGCGCACCGGCGAGGAGGACCTGGTGTTCATCTCCGACGACGCCCAACTCCTGCGTTACCAGGCGGCCCAGGTGCGCCAGCAGGGCCGTCCGGCGGGCGGTGTGGCGGGCATCAAGCTCACCGAGGGCGCGAAGGTGATCTCGTTCACGGCGGTCGACCCGGCCGTCGACGCGGTGGTGTTCACGGTGGCGGGCTCGCGGGGCACGCTGGACGACTCGGTGCAGACGACGGCCAAGCTGACCCCGTTCGACCAGTTCCCGCGCAAGGGCCGGGCGACCGGCGGTGTGCGCTGCCAGCGCTTCCTGAAGGGCGAGGACTGCCTCGCGCTGGCCTGGGCGGGTCCCGCCCCGGCGCGGGCGGCACAGAAGAACGGGCTGCCGGTGGAGCTGCCGGAGCCGGACCCGCGCCGCGACGGCTCGGGGACGTCGCTGGCGAAGACCGTGTCGGTGGTGGCCGGGCCGGTGGTCTAGCCGGGGCTCGGGGTGTGCCCGGCGCTGCGGTGCCGGGCACCGCGGTGTGCCGGCTTCACGGTGTGCCGGGCTCGTCCTCGGAGCCCGGCACGTAGCGGAGCACGCCCCACATGGCCTGCTCGTCGGTCTCGTCGGCGGCGCCTCGGCCGGCGTCCAGTTCCTTGCCGAGGGTGTCGGCGTCGATGCCGGTGCCGATCAGGACGAGCTGGGTGAGGCGGTCCGCGCCGGGCGGCCAGGGCTCGGGCCGGAAACGCAGGAAGCGGCCGACGGCGTGTACGGCGTAGCGGTTGGCGGGGTCGTGGGCGCCGAAGTCGACGTATCCCTTGATCCGGTACAGGCCCTCCGGGCGGCCGTCCAGGAAGCGCATCAGGGCGCGGGGGTCCATGGGGGTGTCCGAGGTGAAGGACAGGGTGTCGTAGGCGGAGTGCAGGTGGGCGGCGTGGGCGTCGGGTTCGCCGTCTCCTTCGTGGCCGTCGTGGCTGTGCAGGTCGTCGAAGGAGAGCTGGCCGACGCGCTCCTCGCCGGGGCGGCAGTCGAAGAGGAACTCCGGGTCGATGCGGCCGTAGGTGGCGGGGAGTACGGCGCCCTCGGTGAGTCCGCGGACCAGGCCGAGGACGCGGTCGGCGTGGGGTGCCCGGTCGAGCTTGTTGACCACGACGAGGTCGGCGAGGGCGAGGTGCCGGTCGATCTCGGGGTGCCGGGTGCGGGTGTCGTCGAACTCGGCGGCGTCCACCACCTCGACGAGCCCGCCGTACATGATCTCCGGCTGTTCACTGGCCAGCACCATCCGCACCAGCTCCTGCGGCTCGGCGAGCCCGCTGGCCTCGATGACGATCACGTCGATCCCGGCGGCGGGGGCGGCGAGCCGAGCCAGGTAGGTGTCCAGCTCGCTCGCGTCGACCGCGCAGCACAGGCAGCCGTTGCCGAGCGACACGGTGGAGTCCCCGAGCGCCCCGGCGACGGCCATCGCGTCGATCTCGATCGACCCGAAGTCATTGACGACGGCCCCGATCCGGCTGCCTCCACTGCGGTGCAGCAGGTGGTTGAGCAACGTCGTCTTCCCGGACCCCAGGAACCCGGCCAGCACGACGACCGGAATCTGCGCACTACGGCTGTTCGCCAACGGGTGGCACCCTTCCCACGCTTCTCGCCGGGCGCGGCACCGGCGTGGGGCGCCCGGAGGACAGACTGTCCGACCAGGATACGAAGGGTGCGACGGCCTGCGGCGGCCCGACGGGCGGCCTCAGCGAGGGGGCCTCAGATACCGGCGGGCACCGGCGTCGGCGCCGGGACGGGCACGGGCGCATCAGGGCCGACGTAGCGGGCCACCGGGCGGATGATCTTCGGGTCGGCCGCCTGCTCCAGGATGTTGGCGCTCCAGCCGACGACGCGTCCGGCGGCGAAGGTGGGGGTGAACATCTCCCTGGGCAGCCCGCACAGTTCCATGACCACTCCGGCGTAGAACTCGACGTTGGTGTGCAGTCCACGGCCCGGCTTGAGTTCGGCGAGGATCGCCTCGACGTGCCGCTCGACCTCCACGGCGAAGTCGACGCGCGGGCCGCCGAAGCCGAGGGCGATCTCTCGGAGCATGCGGGAACGGGGGTCCTCGGTGCGGTAGACGGCGTGGCCGAAGCCCATGATCCGGTCACCGGCCAGGACGCGTGCACGGACCCAGGGGTCGATCCGGTCCGGGGTGCCGATCGCGTCGAGGGTGTCGAGGGCGCGGCTGGGCGCTCCGCCGTGGAGGGGTCCGGAGAGCGCGCCGAGGGCGCCCACCAGGCAGGCGGCCGTGTCGGCGCCGGTGGAGGCGATGACGCGAGCGGTGAAGGTTGACGCGTTGAATCCATGGTCAATGGTTGAGACGAGGTATTGCTCGACCGCACGGGCTTGTCGAGTCTCGGGTTCCTCGCCGGTCAACATGTACAGGTAGTTGGCGGCGTACGGCAGATCAACGCGGGGCTCGACCGGCTCCAGTCCCCGCCCCAGCCGGTACAGCGCGGTCAGCAACGTGGGTACGGCGGCACAGGCGGCGAGAGTGTCCGCGCGGCGCCGCCCGGCGTCGATGTCGTACACGGGCCGGAAGCCGCGGGCCGCGCCGAGCAGGGACAGGGCCGTACGGAGTCCGGCGAGCGGGCCGGCGACGCGGCTCGCGGCGGCTACGGCGGGCAGCGCCTCGCGGACCTCCTCGGGCAGGTGCCGCAGTTCGGCGACCTCGGCGGTGAAGGCGGCCCGCTGCTCGGGGGCGGGAAGGTCGCCGTGGACCAGGAGGTGCCAGACGTCCTCGAAGCCGCGGGTGCGCGCGAGTTCGACGGCGGAGTACTGGCGGTAGTGGTAGAAGCCCTCGGCTCCCCGGACGTCGCCGATCTCCGTGTCGGTGACGACGACGCCGGCGAGTCCACGCGGTGCCTGGACGAGGGGTGCGGTCCTGTTGCTGGCCATGATGTTCCTCCCTGAACTTGATCCGACTGTCCATGCTTGACCGGTTTCCTGTCAATGTTGATTGACTCAATGCTGCCCGTCCATCTGTCCAGAGAGGGCTACGGTGACCCTCATGCGCGCTCACGAACTCGCCCCCGGCCGGCCCGAAGGGCGGCTGACCACCAAGGAGACCGCCGAATTCCTCGGCGTGAAGCCGGAGACGGTCTACGCCTACGTGAGCCGGGGACTGCTCAGCAGCAGACGGGAGCCCGGCAGCCGCGCCAGCACCTTCGACGCGCAGGAGGTGACGGCCCTGGCCCGGCGCAACAGGCGTGAGGCGGCGGCGACTTCGGCATCCGGCGTCGACCTGTCCGTACGGACCGGCATCACGTTGATCGAGGAGGACCGGTACTACTTCCGTGGGGTCGATGCCACGGAACTGGCCGTGCGTCACTCGTTCGAAGAGGTGGCGGAGTGGCTGTGGACCGGCCGGCTCGTCCCCGGCGCTTCCTTCACCGCGCCGGAATCAACCGTTGACGCCGCCCGTCGGGCCGTCAACGCCCTGCCCGGACACGCCTCCCCGACCGACCGCCTGCGCGCGGCGGCCATCGCCGCGTCGGCCGAGGACCCGCTGCGCTTCGACCTGTCCGAGGAGTCCGTACTCGGCGCGGGGCGCGTGCTCATCCCCACGCTCGTCGGCGCCCTCCCCC
>NZ_MUNH01000470.1:0-7551 GCF_002154615.1 Streptomyces recifensis | reverse complement strand
CGGCCGGGGCCCCGGCCGCTCGCCGCGCGGGGCCTGGCTGTGGACGGCGGCCGTCCCGCTGCTCGGGCCGACGGTGTACGCCCGCTACGACGTGATGGTGACCGCCCTGGCCGTGGCCGCGCTGCTGGTGGCCGGCCGGCATCCGCGCGCCTTCGGGGTGCTGACCGCGCTCGGCGCGATGGTGAAGGTCTGGCCGGCGCTGCTGCTGACGGGGTCCTTCCGGCGCCGTCCGTGGGTGTCTGCGGCGGTGACGGCGTCGGGTCTTGCGGCCCTGTTCGCGGTCTCGATGCCGGGCGCCTTCGCCTTCCTGACCTTCCAGCGGGACCGGGGCACGGAGGTGGAGTCGCTGGGCGCGCTGGTCTTCCATGTGGCCCGGCACTTCGGCTGGGAGGGCCAGGTGCTGCTGAACTACGGTTCGATCGAGTTCCTGGGCCCGTGGGTCGGGGTGGTGAGCACGGCCGCGCTGGTGCTGACCGGAGCCGCGTTCGGCTGGCTGGTGCTGTGGCGGCTGCGGGTGGTGCGGACCGACGAACTGACGCTCCCGGAGGCCGCGTTCACGGCGGTGCTGCTGTTCACGGTGACCAGCCGGGTGATCAGCCCGCAGTACCTGGTGTGGCTGACCGGCCTGGCCGCGGTGTGCCTGACCCACCGCGCTTCCCGGATGACCGTGCCCGCGCTGATGGTGGCCGTGGCGTCCCTGGTGACGGTGCTGGAGTTCCCGCTCGGCTTCATCCACGTGGTGACGAGCGACTGGTACGGCGTGACGCTGATGGCCGTGCGCAACGGCCTGCTGGTCGCCGCCTCCCTCACGGCGGCCCGCCGCCTGTGGCGCTCGACCGTGTCCCCGGCGCCCCTCGCGTCCGCACCCGCCGTGGCGGACCACGCGGACGAGTCGCCCGTCTCGCCGTGAGGCTCAGCCCAGTTGGTCCCGGACGTAGTCCTGCCACTGGGCGGTGAACTCCTCCGGGGTGGTGTCCAGCACCTCCTTCAGCGCCCCCTGCACCGCCCCCGCCCGGCCGCGGTGGGCCCCGACGGCCCGGTAGAAGAGGCGCAGTTCCTCCTCGCCCCAGCGCTCGGAGATCATCCGGCAGGCCAGCCAGCCGGACTCGTAGGCGCGGGCCAGCCCGGCCGGGTCGCCGGTGAAACCGAAGTCCTGGTCGGCGGGGAGCGCGTCCGGGACGCGCCCGTCCGCGACCGCGCGGGTCAGCTCGGGGGCGACCTCGGCGGGGGTGCGGCCGGTGCCGAGGTAGCCGGTCCAGTCGGCGTACCCCTCGGAGAGCCAGAGCGGGGTGGCGGCGGTGGTCGCGGAGCGGGTGGCGACATGGGTGGTCTCATGGGTGAGCACGACCTGTTTGCCCAGTTCACCGAGGGCCGCGTACGCCTCCGGGTTGACCACCACCCGGTCGGCGGGGGCCCGCCCGGCGCCCGGTGTCTCGGCGGTGGTGACGGCGGCGATGCCCCGGTACCGGGCGGCGGGCGAGCCGAGCAGCGCGGCCATGCCGTCCAGGGAACGCGGCACCAGCACGACCACCCGCCGGGCCCAGCGGGCGCCCCAGGCGCGGGAGACGGCCGGTACGGCGCGGTCGGCGAGCCGGGCGTAGCCGCGCAGTGCGCCGGTGCTCTGCCCGGTGCCCAGCACCAGGCTGTGCGCGCCGCTGACGGCGCTGACCGGCCCCTGGTCCCAGAGCTGCTGCCCCGCGCCCGGCGCGGGCCCCTCGGCGGCGACGTACCAGCCGCCGTCGGCGGTGTGGCTCAGCGTGAGGGTGCGCCGGGCGGTGACGGGCGCGGTGTCCTGCCCGGCGACCCGGTAGCTCAGCTCGGCGTCCGCGCTGGCGCCGTCCGGGCGCAGCGAGGTGATCCGGTAGGCCCAGGAGGCCAGCGGGAGGGCCCGGAGCCGGGTGTAGGGGACGCGCGTGCCAGTGGTGGCGTAGGCGGCCTCGTCGTGGCCGAGCAGGGCGGTGGCCCGGCGGTCGAGCACCCGCTGCACCTCGGCGCGGGCGCCGGTGCCGGGGGCGCGGTGACCGCATCCGGAGAACGCCGGCAGGAGCAGCAGGCAGAGTCCCGCCGCCGCTGCTCGCCACGCTCCGTCCCGGCCGGCCACCGTCCGATCGTACGGGGTGCGGGCAGGGCTCAGGGCCGGGTCACCGCGGAGATCGGCAGCATTCCGACCCGGTCGTAGCGCACCGCCGCGCCGGGGTGGGGCGCGTGGATCACCTGGCCGTCGCCGACGTACATCGCCACATGGCTGGCGTCGGAGCGGTAGATCACCAGGTCGCCGGGGCGGGCCTGGGAGAGCGGGACCCGGTGTCCGGCGTCGCGCTGGGCCTGCGAGGTGCGCGGGAGCTGGACGCCCGCCCTGGCGTACGACCACTGCATCAGGCCGGAACAGTCGAACCCGGTGGGCCCGTTGGCGCCCCACACGTACGGCCGGCCGAGGGCGGAACGGGCCGCGGCGAGCGCGGCGGCGGCACGGGGGTCGAGGTCGCCGAGGCCGGTGAGGTCGGGGCGGCCGGAGCGGGAGGACCGGTTGTAGTCGGCGCGGTCGGCGGCGGACAGGGAGTCGAAGAGGTGCCGGGCGCGGGTGAGCCGTTCCCGTACCTTCCGCTTGTGCGCGGCGACCGCCTTGCGGCTGCGCTCCAGGTCGCCGAGCTTGGCCTCCGCCTCCGCCCGCTCCTGGGCGAGGTCGCGCAACGCGCCGCTCAGTTCGCGCAGTTGTCCGGCCTGACGGGTGCCGATGCGGTCGACGAGGGACGCCTTGTCGAGGTAGTCGTCGGGGTCGGCGGAGAACAGCAGGGCGACGGCCGGGTCGATGCCGCCGGAGCGGTACTCGGCACCGGCCAGCGATCCGAGCTGCTCCCGAAGGGAGTTGACCCGCTGCTGGGTGCGGGCGATGTGGTCCTGGGCGTCGCGGATCTCGTGGCGCAGCCTGTCCGCGCGTTCGTCGGCCCGGTCGTAGTCCTCGGTGGCGCGCTCGGCCTGGGCGTAGAGCCGGTCCAGTTCGGCGCGGGCGCCGTCGCGGGGCGCCCCGTGGGCGGCGGGTACGGCGCCGAGGGCGGCGGCCGCGGCCGACAGAACGCACAGGGCGGCTGCGCCCCGGTCGCATCCGGATGCTGCGGGACGGCGATGGGACGCCACGACGGTCCTTCCCCTGGACGACGGGAACCGTCCCCCCGGCGCGCGGACGGGCGGGTGCCCTCGGTGCCGGGGAAACGCGCCAGACAGTAGCCGCAGCGGCACCCACCGGCCAACGACCGGCGTGCGCACACACGGTGACGCCCCGGCGCCGACGCAGGTCAGCGGCGGGGCGCCAGGGGTCGCGCGGTGCCGTGATTCGCCCGTTCGGGCGGGTGTGGCGAGGGGGTCAGACGCGGACGCCGAACATGAACGGGCCGCCGATGGTGCTCATGGACTCGTAGCGGACGACCGTGCCGGTGCGCGGGGCGTGCAGGATCTGGCCGTTGCCCGCGTAGAGACCGACGTGGTGGATGTCGTTGAAGAAGAAGACGAGGTCGCCGACCTGGAGGTCGCTCGTGGAGTAGATCCGGGTGCCGATGTTGGCCTGCGCCTCGGAGGTGCGCGGGATGGAGACACCGGCCTGGGCGTAGGCCCAGGAGGTCAGACCCGAGCAGTCGTACGAGGAGGGGCCGGTGGCGCCGTAGACGTACGGGGTGCCGATCTTGCTCTGGGCGGCGGAGAACGCGGCTCCGGCGCGGCCCGAGGCGGGGACGGCGTGGCCGAGCTGGACGCGCTCGCTGGAGGAACGGTCGGCGCGCTGCTGCTCGGCGGCGAGCGCCTGCTTCTCCTTGGCGGTCAGGGTGTTGAGCAGGCGCTGCGCCTCGCCCAGCTTGCCCTGGACCTCCTTCTTCTTCTTGCCCAGCTCCGTGCGGGTGGAGGCGAGGTCCTTGAGCTTCTCGGTGGCCTCGGCGCGCTCCTGGGCGAGTTCGCGCTGCTTGTCCTGGATCTTCTTCAGCGCCTCGACCTGCTGACCGCTCAACTGGTCCAGCGTGGACGCCTTGTCGAGGTAGTCGTCCGGGTCCGCGGAGAGGAAGAGCTGGACCGAGGGGTCGATGCCGCCGCTGCGGTACTGCGCGGTGGCGAGCGAACCGAGGCCGTCGCGCAGCTTGTTGAGATCCTGCTGGCCGCGGGCGACGTTGTCCTGGATCGTGGAGATCTCCTTCTGGAGCTTCTCCTGCTTCTCCTTGGCGCCGTTGTACTTCTCGGTGGCCTGCTCGGCCTGCTCGTAGAGCTTGTCGACCTGCGCCTTGACCTCGGTCTTGCCCGGCTTCTCGCTCGGGGCTGCGTTGGCCGCGTTCGCGCTCAGCGCGACGGCGGCGGCCGCCGCGGTGGTGAGCACGGTGACACGCGTGCGGCTCGGCTGCTTGGGTCGACGATGGGACGCCACTGAGGACGAACTCCTTCTTGTGAGTGATCACCCGCTCGGAGGTTCGAACCGACCCTAGTGACCCAGTTGTGATCAGTTCAAATCCTCACAGCAAAAAATCCAGTCCCTCGCTGCATATTTTGCACTCAACGCACCAGGCGTGACATCGGGTTGACTTTCCGTCGTCCACAGAAGCCCTCAATTGGGGCAGGTCGCGTGTCCGTTGGGCGTTCAGGACAGGCGCTTGAGAAGTACCGCAGAGGCCACCGGGCGCGCTCCGGCGCGTGCGACGCCGTCCGCCACCTCGCGGTCGGTGGAGGCCACGATGACCGGCCGGCCCGGCGGTTCGGCGCGCACTAGCTGGCGGATCAGCTCGTCCGCCGTCACGCCCGGCTTGGAGAAGAGCACCCGCACGCCGCGCGGCGGCGCGAGCAGTACCGGGGCGGCCAGTTCGGCGCCGTCGAAGACACAGGTGACCTCGGCGCCGGTCTGCGCGGCGAGCGCGGAGAGCTGGCCGAGCAGCCTGAGCCGCTGCTTCTCCAGCGGCATCTGCGGATAGCCGGTCTTGGTGACGTTGTAGCCGTCGACCACCAGATGGGCCTGCGGCAGCGCGAGCAACTGGTCGAGGATGGCCGGGTCGTGCTCGGACAGGGCGCGGGCGGCGATGTCCTTGGGCGTCATCCGGCCGGGTTCGACGGCGTCCACGGTCTCCGCCGGGCGCACCGACACCGGGGGCAGGGCGAGTTCGCGGCGCAGGCCCTGGGCCGCCTCCAGAACCGTGTCGAGCAGCAGCCGTACCCGCATGTCCTCCACGCTGCGGCCTTCGCGGACCGCGCGGCGGGTCGCCTCCAGCGCGGCCTCCGACTCGCCCAGGCGGGTCTTGAGCCGGCGGGACTCGCTCTCGGCGGCGGAGAGGGCCGCCTGGCCCTCGGCCCGCGCGGATTCGGTCTCGGCGCGCTCCTTGCGCAGCGCGGCCTCCCCGCGCTTGACGTCGCTCAGGGCCGAGCGCAGCTTGCGGTGCAGCGCGTCGGCCTCCTTCCTGGCCGCGTCCAGCTCGGCGCGCAGCCGGGCGGTCTCGGCGCGGGTGTGCTCACGGGCGCGCTCGAGTTCCTCGCGGAGCTTCTCCAGCTCGGCGCGGCTCTCCTCGTCCACGCGCTCGGCGTCCGCGCGCTGGGCCTCCTCGCCGGCCGCGGCGACCAGCTTGGCCCAGCCGGACGGGCGCAGCACATAGGCGGCGGCCGCGACGTCGAGGGGGTCGGCGGCCGGGGGCGGTGAGCCCGCCTCCAGCGCGCCGCACAGCTCGGGCTGGATCTCCTTGTAGCGCTCGGCGATCCGCTGCCGGAAGAGGCGTTCGGTCTCCAGCGCGGCGGCCATCGCGTTCCCGGCGAACTTGGCCCGCCGGGTCGGTGTGAAACGGGCGTACTGGCGCAGCGGGGCGGGAAGTTCGGCCATGGTCAGGGCGCCGAAGGCGTCCGAGACGATTCCCACGACCCGGCGGCGCACACCGTCGGGCAGCGGACGGTCAAGCACCTCGGCGGTGCCGTCCTCCGGCCCCCCGCCCGCGGTCTCCACCATCCGTCACACCCCAATGCCCGACATGCCCGATACCTGCCCGATCCCGCGCGGACCACCCCGCCCTCAGGAGGCGGCGCCCGGCCTGTCCACGAGTTCCACCTGGTCCACCGCGTTGCACCAGCGGCAGCGGACCGACTCGATGGTCTCACTGACCACCTCGCGCTCCTCGACGGTCGGCTCCCCGGCCAGGTCGAGGTGGACGTACTCGACGGTCTTGGCGGAACGGGTCACGTCGAACCGGGTGAGGTTGCCGCACAGGGTGCAGCGCCAGCGTGTCGTGGCGGTCGGCGGAGGAACCGTCATGGCGCAGCTCGCTTCCTTCTCGTCGCGTCTGGCGGACTGAACGCGCCGGAGCCCCGGCGCGTGTGGCCGTAACCCTACGGCCTGCCGGGTGTTCGCCGCCCGCCTGTCCGAAGCGGCGAGGCGGTCTGTACCGGTGCGTCCGGTTACGTCATGCTCTGTATTCATGATCAGAGAGTGGAGCACGACCGCCGCCCGGACCGTCAGGGCGGTCCGGGGCACCCCGGCGCCCCTGACGTACGGCCTCATCGCCCTGTGCTGCCTGATCTTCCTGCTGGGCCCGGCCTCCGGATTCACCCACACGTACGGCACCGGGGACGCGCTGCTCGCGGCGCAGCGGGCGTACTTCCGGCACTGGGGGGTCATCCCGGCCGGACTCCTGGCGGAACCGGTGCGCGAGGCGCTCACCCCGGTGACCGCGCTGTTCGTGCACGGGAGCTGGGTACATCTGCTCGGCAACATGCTGTTCCTCTTCGTCTTCGGCGTGCTCACCGAGGAACGGATGGGCCGCGTCGAGTTCGCCCTCTTCTACGTCGGCTGCGGCTACCTCGCCCTGCTCGGGTACGCGCTGGCCAACGCGGACTCCGAGCAGTCCCTGGTCGGCGCCTCGGGGGCCATCTCCGCGGTCCTCGGCGCCTTCCTCCACCTCTTTCCGCGGGCCCGTGTCACCAGTCTCCTCCCGTTCCTCTTCTTCCTCCCGCTGCGCTTCCCGGCCTGGGTGGTGCTGCCCTTCTGGGCCGGCCTGCAGTGGTACGCCGCGGGCCGCGCGCCCGAGGGTCCCGGCGTCGCCTACCTCGCCCATGTGATCGGCTTCTGCCTGGGCTTCGGCTACGCCTGGCTCAGGTACGGGCGGAAGCAGGGCGAGAAGGACGGGCCGGGCGAGGCTAGAGTTGGGCCCGCCCCGGCTACGGCGTCCAAGGGAGAGAACCAGCCGTGATCACCGCGATCGTCCTGATCAAGACCAGCGTGGACCGGATTCCGGAGATCGCCGAACAGATCGCCGCGCTGGAGAGCGTGAGCGAGGTCTTCTCCGTCACCGGCACCTACGACCTGATCGCCATGGTCCGCGTGGCCCGCCACGAGGACCTGGCGGAAGTCATCCCCGGCCGCATCAGCAAGATCCAGGGCGTGGAGGGCACCGACACCCACGTCGCCTTCCGCACCTACTCCCAGCACGACCTGGAAGCGGCCTTCGCCATCGGCCTCGACAGCTAGCCCTTCCGGGGGCGGAGCCGCGCGGTCCCGCTCCAGGCCGCCGGTGCGCCCGCGCGCGGCTCCGCCCCCGGAAGGGCTAG
>NZ_MUNH01000469.1:0-1883 GCF_002154615.1 Streptomyces recifensis | reverse complement strand
CGCCGCGCCCGCCCCGGAGAAGTCCACCGAGGCCCCCGCGCCCCGGGCCGAGCCCCAGGGCGCCCGGAGCAACCTCGCCGAGACGGGCGGCAGTTCGGCCACCCCCTACATCGCGGGCGGTGCGCTGGCCCTGCTTCTGCTGGGCGGCGGCGCGGTGACGGTGGCCCGCAGGCGCCGGGGCTGAGGAGACCCGGCCGGGGGCTCAGCGCCGGACCAGCGCCAGCAGGCTCAGGCCGAACATCAGCACGCCCAGCGGGAGATGGACCGACGGCACGTGCGCGATGCCGAGCACGACCTGGACCGAGGCGAGCGCGAAGAAGCCCGAGGCGTGCCAGACGGGCCGGGTGGAGCCGCCGCCCGGCTTCCACGCCAGTACCGCCGCGAGCACGTACAGCATCGATGCTCCGTACATCACGCGGGCGCCGATGCCGTGCAGCGTCTCGCCATAGGACGCGGTGAGCAACAGCCCGGCCGAGACGGCCTGGAGGAAGATGGTCAGCGTCTGGAGGGCTACGGCGACGCGGAGGAACGTGGAGCCGTCGCAACGCGCGTCCGTCGTGGTCGTCACCTGAGTGGCCATGTCACGGTCCCCTTTTCCGCCCGTCGGGCAGCAGCTCGATAAGGTCTCACCAGTCCGACGACGCGGGCCCGCGAAAGGTATGGCGAGGGGGCGGCCACAAGCATGAGGGCGGTGGAGGACCGGGCCGAGCGGCGGCAACTGCTCAACGTGGCCTACCGGTTGCTCGGCTCGGTGACCGAGGCCGAGGACGCCGTGCAGGAGGCGTACGCGCGCTGGTACGGGCTGCCGGACGGCCGGCGGGCGGACATCCTGTCGCCCGGCGCCTGGCTGACCACGGTGACCGGACGGATCTGCCTGGACCTGCTGGGCTCGGCGCGGGCCCGCCGGGAGCGCTACGTCGGCGCCTGGCTGCCGGAGCCGCTGCCCGACCGCGCCGAGTGGGACGGTACGGGCGAGGCCGACCCCGCCGACCTGATCGTGCGGGACGAGTCGGTGGCGATGGCGTTCCTGGTCGTGCTGGAGTCGATGACACCGGCCGAACGGGTGGCGTTCGTGCTGCACGACGTCTTCCGGTACCCGTTCGCGGAGATCGCTGAGGTGCTCGGCCGGACCCCGGCGGCCTGCAAGCAGCTGGCCGCCTCCGCACGGCGCCGGGTGAGCGCCGCGCGGGCTCCGGCTCCGGTGCGGGCCGATGTGGTGCGGCGGGTGAAGGAGGCGTGGGAGAACAAGGACATCGCCGCCCTCGTCGGTCTCCTCGACCCGGCCGCCGTGATGACCGCCGACGGCGGTGGCATGGTCGGCGCCGTCCTGCGGCCGGTCGAGGGCGGCCCGCGCATCGCCCAGTACATGGCCGCGATCGCCGACCGCGCCCCGGGCCTCGAACTCCTGGAACGCTCGGTCAACGGCCTGCCCGGCCTGGTGGCCCGTCGCGACGGCGCGGTGGTCACCGTCGCCGCCTTCGAGGGCGACGGCGACCGCGTCACCCGGATCTGGGTGGTGCGCAACCCGGAGAAACTGCGGCCGTGGACACCTCAGCCGTCCTGAGTCAGCGCCGTGCGCAGCGCGTCGACGAACCCCGCCATCGTCGTCCGGTCCCGCACCGCCACCCGGAGCCAGTCCGGGCCCAGGCCCGGGAAGGTGTCGCCCCGGCGGACCGCGTAGCCCAGCTCGCGCAGGCGGTGCCGTACGCGCTGGGCGTCCGGCAGCTCCAGCAGGACGAAGGGGGCCTCCGCGGGGCCGGTGACCTTGAGGCCGTACCGGGCCAGCTCCGCCAACCCGGTGAGGAGATGGGCGCGGTCGGCGGCCGTGCGGTGGGCCGCGTGGGCCGCCTCGGCGAGGGCGCGGGGGGCCACGCAGGCGCGGG
>NZ_MUNH01000468.1:7555-7717 GCF_002154615.1 Streptomyces recifensis | reverse complement strand
CCCCGGTTACGGCTTCCCTCAGCAGCAGACCGACTCGCCGCAGCCCAACCCCCCGGCACCGCAGCCCGGTTACGGCTTCCCACAAGGGCCCGAGGGTCAGCCGCCCGTGGACCCCCGCGCCGGTGCCGCATGGCCGCAGCCCGTGCAGCACGACCAGCGGCA
>NZ_MUNH01000468.1:0-7532 GCF_002154615.1 Streptomyces recifensis | reverse complement strand
GGCGTCGGCAAGACGACCACGACCACCGCGCTGGGCTCCACCCTGGCCTCGGAGCGGCAGGACAAGATCCTCGCCATCGACGCCAACCCGGACGCGGGCACCCTCGGCCGCCGCGTGCGCCGGGAGACCGGCGCGACCATCCGTGACCTGGTGCAGGCGATCCCGCATCTGCACTCCTACATGGACATCCGCCGGTTCACCTCGCAGGCGCCCTCCGGCCTGGAGATCATCGCCAACGACGTGGACCCGGCCGTGTCGACCACGTTCAACGACGAGGACTACCGGCGCGCGATCGACGTGCTCGGCCGCCAGTACCCGATCATCCTGACCGACTCCGGCACCGGTCTGCTCTACAGCGCGATGCGGGGGGTGCTGGACCTCGCCGACCAGCTCATCATCATCTCCACGCCCTCGGTGGACGGTGCGAGCAGCGCCAGCACCACGCTGGACTGGCTGTCCGCGCACGGCTACGCCGACCTGGTCTCCCGTTCGATCACCGTCATCTCCGGGGTCCGCGAGACCGGGAAGATGATCAAGGTCGACGACATAGTGGCGCACTTCGAGACGCGCTGCCGGGGCGTGGTCGTGGTGCCGTTCGACGAGCATCTGTCGGCCGGCGCCGAGGTCAACCTCGACATGATGCGGCCGAAGGTGCGCGAGGCGTACTTCACGCTCGCGGCGATGGTGGCCGAGGACTTCGTACGGCACCAGCAGGCGCACGGGCTGTGGACCAGGGACGGGAACCCGCCGCCGGTCGCCGCGCCGCCGATGCCGGGACAGCAGGCTCCCGGCCAGCACTATCCGCCCCAGCAGCCCCAGCCGTTCGTGCCGGGCCAGCAGCAGTACCCGTACCCGCCGCAACAGCCGCAGCCGCAGCCGCAGCCGGGCCACCCGTACCCCTCGCACCCCGGCCCGCAGCAGTACCCGTACCCCGGCCCGCCCCAGGGCCGGCCCCCGCAGGCGCCGCAGCAGTAGCCGGAGACGGCGAAGGGCGGCCGGTGCTCGGCACCGGCCGCCCTTTCACGTCCCCCGGCCCTACGCGTCCGCGGCCAAGATCTCCCGGCACCGCTCCACGTCCGCGCCCATCTGGACCAGCAGGTCGTCCAGCGAGTCGAACTTCGCCTGGCCGCGCACATAGGCGAGGAACTCGACGGCGACGTGCATCCCGTACAGGTCGAGGCCGACGCGGTCGATGGCGTACGCCTCCACCGTGCGCTCGGTGCCGTCGAACTGCGGGTTGGTGCCGACCGAGATCGCGGCCGGCATCGTCTCGCCCTGGGCGTACAGGTACCCGGCGTAGACGCCGTCGGCGGGGATCGCGGTGTGCGGCAGGGTCTCCACGTTGGCGGTGGGGAAGCCGAGTTCGCGGCCCCGCTGGGCGCCCCGGACCACGACGCCCTCCACCCGGTGCGGGCGGCCCAGGATCTCGCGGGCCCCGGCCACATCGCCCTCGGCGATCAGGTTGCGGGTCAGCGTGGAGGAGAACGGCTTGCCGCCGCCCGCCTCCCCGGTGACGTACAGGTCGACGATCTCCACCTCGAAGTCGTAGACCCGGCCCTGCTCGGCGAGGAAGTCCACGGTGCCCGCCGCGCGGTGCCCGAAGCGGAAGTTCGGGCCCTCCACGACGGCCTTGGCGTGCAGCTTGTCGACCAGGACCTTCACGACGAAGTCGGCCGGGGAGAGCTGAGAGAACTCGGGTGTGAAGGGCAGCACGAGCACCGCGTCCACCCCGAGGTCCGCCATCAGTTCGCAGCGGCGCGGGTGCGGGGCGAGCAGCGGGGGGTGGCTGCCGGGCCGTACGACCTCGCTGGGGTGGGGGTCGAAGGTGACCACGACGGCCGGGACACCCAGCTTGCGGGCGCGGTCGACGGCGTGCTCGATGATCAACTGGTGGCCGCGGTGGACACCGTCGTACGACCCGATGGTGACGACGCTGCGCCCCCAGTCCTGGGGGATGTCCTCCAAGCCACGCCAGCGCTGCACTGTGACCGCTCCTCGAACCCGTGTCCGTGTCTGACTCTTGTGCAGGTCCAAGAGTGCCATGCCGGGTCACCGGGCTCCGCATCGGTACGCCCCCTGTGACCGGGCGCACGCCGAAAACCCCTGCTCACGCGGGTACGGGCGTCCCGGCACGCTCTTCGATCGCGCGCCGGACGCCGGGGCCGACGACGGCGGCCCACTCCTGCGGCGCCTCCGTCAGCCAACGGCCGAGCCGGGCGCCGAAGCCGGGCAGCTCGCGGACGAGGCAGCTCAGCCGGTGGTCGACGCCCTCGGGGGTACGGCCGAGGAGCCGGACGGTGCGGTGGACGAGCCCCCGCGCCTCCTCCGCCGCCGGGCCCGTGCCGTCACCGTCCCCGAGGGTGGCGGCCGCGCGCAGGACCGCGACCAGCACCTCGGGGTCCCGTTCGTGGGCGAGCAGCCGGTCCAGGAGTTCGCGGCGCAGCGGGGTGGTGACCGGGGTGCCGGGGGCGACGAGGACGGCGGCCAGGGCCGCGCGGGCCGCCTCGAAGCCCTTGCCGAGCAGCCCGGTGAGCAGCGGCAGCAGCTCGGTGCGGGCCGTGGGGCCCTGGCCGAGACGGCGGTCGACGTACTCGGCGACGCAGGGAGCCGCCTCCGCGCGGGGCGCGACCGTCTCCCGGACCAGGGCGGCGATACGGCGGGCGAGCGCCGGATCGGTGACTTCGGCGAGCGCGCGCAGGGGGGCGGCGGGGTCGGAGCCGCCGCGCAGCCGGACGCGGAAGGCGTCGAGCACGGTGTCGGGGTGGGTGGCCAGGGCCGGGAGGAGCGCGGTGGGCGGCAGGCCGCGGTCGGCGGCCGTGAAGTGGCGCAGCGCCCTCGGCAGGTGCTGGTCGCGGCTGACCGGGTCGACGACCAGCAGGGCCAGCGCGCCGCCGTGCAGGGCGCGGTCGGCGGGACGGGCCAGCAGGGCGTGGGCGGCGCGGCGCAGCAGGCTGTGGTCGGCGGTCGTGCCCGTGTGGGGCGCGGTGCGGCGGGCGAGGACCAGGGCGGTGGCCCGGCGGCCGGGGTCCTCGTCCCTCGCCCAGCGGTCGACGGCGCGGCAGGCGGCGGAGGGTTCGTCCTCGGCGAGGACGGCGAGGAGTTCGACGGCTCTGCGGTGACCGCTGTCGATCAGGGCCTCGGTGAGGTGGTCGAGCGCGCCGTGGCGATGGGTGTGCAGGAGGGCCTGGGCGGCGGTGGCCACGGTGGCGTGCGGGGTGGCGGGCAGCGGGCGCTCGTCCTCGAACCAGCGGGTGAGGTGCGGCTGCCCGGCGGCCGGGTCGGCGGCGAGCAGCCGGGCCGCCGCGTCCAGATACCGCTCCCCCGCCCCCTCGGCCACCGCCGGGTCGGCCGGCACCAGCCGCCGCAGCAGGGCGAACCGCTCGGCGTCCGGCAGCGCGAGCGCGGTCCAGAAGGCGGGCCCGAACTCCGCGGGCACCGCCTGCCCCGCGCGCCGCCAGGCCACGATCCGGTCGGCGAGGAAGCGCAGCTCCTCCCGATAGGGCAGCGCGTCCGGGGTGCGCAGCAGGGTCCGGGAGAGCAGCCGGGCGGCCCACCACGACCCGGGGTCGAGATCCAGGGCGTCGGCCAGCTCACGCAGCCGGAAGGCGAGTTGACGGGGCCCTTGGCGGCGCCCGAGGAGCAGCAGGGCTTGGACCACGGGTCCGATGCGGTGGTGCGGCACCGCCATCACCCCAGCCGGACGCTCGGCGCGCGGGCGGTGGACCAGGACGTGCAGCGCCTCGTCCAGGTCGAGATGCGTGCCCTGCACCCAGTCCGCGAACTCCTCGTGCGCGAACCGGTAGCCGCCCCCGGAGCGGACCAGCAGCCCCTGGTCCAGGACGGCCGACGCCCATCCGGTGCCCCCGCCGAGCCGGGCCGGGGCGCGCCCGGGCGGGAAGACGGCCGCGAAGCCCTCCCGGTCCAGCATGCCCCGTCCGTGCCCGAGCGCACGGCGGGCGGCCTCGTGCACCTGCCCGGCGACCCGGGTGGCGAGGCGTCGTACGGCGGTGTCGCCGAGCCCGTTGGCGGCGGCGATCCGCTCGGCGATGCGGAGGCACGCCAGGTCGAGGTGGGCGGCGAAGACGTCGTGCCGGCCCAGCGGGCGCGGGGGCGCGTCGACCGGGAGCTCGGACAGCAGGCGCAGGGCGAGCGGGTGCCGGGCGTCGGGACCGGAGAGGGCGCCCTCGGGGACGCCGTACCGGGAGTGGGCGGTACGGGCCTCCTGGCGGGTGAGCCCGGTCAGGCGCAGGCGCGCGGGGAACTCCTCGGCGACGCTCTCCCAGAACTCGTCGCCGCAGGCCAGCACCAGCCGGGTCCCGGTGGCGCGCAGCCACGCGAGCGTCCTTCCGGCCCAGTCGGGCAGCAGGGCGGGCGGCATCTCCTCGGGGGCGTCGAGACAGAGCAGCAGCGGGCGCCCCTCGCGCGCGGCGAGCGCGGCCGGGGCTTCGGGGTCGAGGTCACCGAGGTCGGCGGGGCGGCCCGGTGCGGAGGCGGCGGCCACGGGCGCGGCCCGCTGCAGCGCGCGGCGGACGGCGTCGGCCACGGAGTCGTCGGTGTCTTGCAGGTCGGCCCCGCGCAGCCACAGCGTGGGAGCCGGGGCCTCGCTCTGCCGGCGCCGTGCGGCGAGTGCCGCCAGCTCGGTCGTACGGCCGCTGCCGGGGTCACCGGTGAGCGCGAACACGGCGTGCGGACCCGCCATGAAGTCGGCCAGCTCCCCTGCCACCGAGGCGCGTTCGACGATCCCGGGCAGCCCGGTGAGGGTGCCGGGCGGGCCGTCCTGGCTGACGGAGGCGGCACAGAGCTGGAGGACCCCGGCGAGGTTGAGGTCGGTGCCGTAGGCCGGCACGGTGGTCGCGTTGCGGGCGAGCAGCGCGGTGAGCTCGGGGTCCGCCTCTTCGGCGGGGCGTACGGGAGCGGCGAAGCCGGAGTCCCGTACGGCGGAGCGCAGAGAGGCGCCGAGGACGCCGAGGACCGCGCCGGTACGGGCGTCGAGCACGGGTCCGCCGGTGGTGCCTCCGCCGGGCCGGAGCGCGTCGCGGGCCGCGGTGCCGAGCGCGAGTTCCAGCGCGTCGTCCAGCAGCTGGCTGCGGTCCCCGACGGGAAAGGCGGCCGGGGCGGCGGTGAGCACCCGCGCCCCGCGCCAGCCGCCCGCGGCGATCCGTACGTAGGTGCCCGCCTCGATCCGGTCGCGCACGGTCAGCGGCAGCGGGGCGATGCCCGGGTTCTCGGTACGGACGAGCGCCAGCCCGTGGCGCGGCAGCGGCACGACGGCCTCGGCGTCGACCACGCGCGTGCGGTCGTCGGCGGTGTGCAGCACCAGCCGGTCCGCGCCCTCGACGGCCTCGTGGCTGGTGAGCAGGGTGCCTTGGTGGTCGGCGAGGAAGCCGACCCCGCGCAGGCGCCCGGAGAGATCGCGGATCTGCACCAGGGCGTCCGCGCGATCACCCAAGCCGCCGCTCCCCGTTCGCGGCCCCTCTCCCGCCATGGTCCTGCCTCCCCAGCCGTGCACCCGCGTCTCGCCTCGACGGTAGGCGCGCGATGATCACCGGAACAGGGCGCGGGGAGAAAGCGCCCCCTTCCGCTCCCCCGGTTCACTCCGAGCGCCCGGCCGGACGGGTGAATCGGCGGTGCGGAGTGGATAGACGTCAGAGGTGGGGGAACCGAGGGGGGACCGTGGAGCGGCGGATGTGGCACGTACCCCGTGACCGCCGCTCCACGGTCACAAGACCAGCTCAGCCGAAGACGGCGAGGCTCTTGGCCTTGCCCTTCTGCTCCTCGACCAGCGCGAGGAAGCGGCCCTTGGGGTCGAACACCGCGACGGGACCGGCGCCCGCGTACACCTCGGGCATCTCCAGCCGGACACCGTTGAGCAGCAGCCTGCCCCGCTTGGTGTCCACGTCCCAGCGCGGGAACGCGGCGGAGGCGGCCTCCGCGACCGGCATCACGGTCAGCTCCGCCTGGAGCTGGTCCAGGGTCCGCGCGGAGTCCAGCTTGTACGGGCCGACCCGCGTCCGGCGCAGCGCCGTGAGGTGGCCGCCGACGCCCAGGTCTGCGCCCAGGTCGCGGGCCAGGGCGCGGATGTAGGTGCCGGAGGAGCACACCACGGAGACGACCAGGTCGAGCACGGGGGTGCCGTCCTCGGCGACCGCGTCCCGGACGTCGTACACCGTGAAGGAGGAGACGGTCACCGGGCGGGCCGGGATCTCGAAGTCCTCGCCCTCACGGGCCCGCTTGTAGGAGCGCACCCCGTCGATCTTGATGGCGCTGACCTTGGACGGCACCTGCATGATGTCGCCGCTGAGCTTGGCGATCCCGGCGTCGATCGCCTCGCGGGTCACCTTGGACGCGTCCGTGGAGGAGGAGATCTCTCCCTCGGCGTCGTCGGTGAGGGTGTTCTGGCCGAGCCGGACGGTGCCCAGGTACTCCTTCTCGGTCAGGGCGAGGTGCCCGAGGAGCTTGGTGGCGCGCTCCAGACCGAGGACGAGGACACCGGTGGCCATGGGGTCGAGGGTGCCGGCGTGGCCGACGCGGCGGGTCCGGGCGATCCCGCGCATCTTGGCGACCACGTCGTGCGAGGTGAAGCCCGACGGCTTGTCCACGATGACAAGGCCGTCGGGCGGGGTGGGCTTGGCTGTCATTCTGCGGCGTCGTCCGTCTCGTCGTCGGACTCCGGCTTGCGGTACGGGTCCGCGCCACCGGCGTACGCGGCGCCCGAGGACGCCTCGCGCACCTGGGCGTCGGACTGCCGGGCCCGGTCGAGGAGGTCCTCGATGTTGCGGGCCGTGTCCGGCAGGGCGTCCGCGACGAAGGTCAGCGTCGGCGTGAACTTCACCCCGGCCGCGCGGCCGACCTCGGAGCGCAGGATGCCCTTGGCGCTCTCCAGGCCGGCGGCGACGGCCTGCCGCTCCTCGTCGTCGCCGTAGACCGTGTAGAAGACGGTCGCCTCCCGCAGGTCACCCGTGACCCGCGTGTCCGTGATGGTGACGTGCGAGCCGAGCCGCGGGTCCTTGATCCCACGCTGCAGCTTCTGGGCCACCACCTCCCGGATGAGGTCCGCCAGCCTTTTCGCCCGAGCGTTGTCGGCCACTGGTCCGTCTCCCGTTCTTTCTTCTTCTTCGCGTTTCTTCGGTCAGTCGTCGTCGCCGTGGAAGCGCCGTCGCACGGACAGCAGCTCCACTTCCGGGCGGGCTGCGACCAGCCGTTCGCACTGGTCCAGTACGTCGGTGAGGTGCGCCGCGTCGCCGGACACCGTGGCGAGGCCGATGAGCGCTCGCCGGTGCAGGTCCATGTGGTCCACCTCGGCCGCGCTCACGGAGTACTTCCGCTGGAGTTCGGCGACGATCGGGCGGACGACGGAGCGCTTCTCCTTCAGCGAGTGGACGTCGCCGAGGAGGAGGTCGAAGGACAGAGTCCCCACGTACATGTGAAACCGGTTAACCCGCCGGTCCGGGATCGGTGGTTCTAGCACCGTACCCCGTACGAGCTGCCCGCTCGACAGGGTTTCCGCCGCAACCTGGGGGCTCCGCCCCCAG
>NZ_MUNH01000467.1:0-5818 GCF_002154615.1 Streptomyces recifensis | reverse complement strand
AGGTCACCGCCGAGTACGCCAACGTCCGCGTCGAGGCCCACCACGGCCTCCTCGTCGACTTCTGCAAGGACCGCGACATCCCCGCCATCGTCAAGGGCCTGCGGGCGGTGAGCGACTTCGACTACGAGCTCCAGATGGCCCAGATGAACAACGGCCTCACCGGGGTCGAGACGCTGTTCGTGCCCACCAACCCCACCTACAGCTTCCTCTCCTCCTCCCTGGTCAAGGAGGTCGCGGCCTGGGGCGGCGACGTCTCCCACCTGGTGCCCCCGCAGGTGCTCGCGGCGCTCGGCGAACGGCTCCGGAAGGACTGACGCCCCGGGGAGGCGACCGGGCGAGGTGACAACACGTCACCCGGTGTCGGACGGCCGCCCCATGGCCGTACAGTCGTCCCGTCCGTCTCCAACACAGCAGTAGAGAGTGGCGAGCCAGGTGGACGTCCAGAAGAAGCTCGACGAGATCGTCTCGGCGGTCTCCGGTGCCCGGTCGATGCCCATGTCGGCCTCCTGTGTGGTCAACCGCGCGGAACTGCTCGCGCTGCTGGAAGAGGTCCGTCAGGCCCTGCCCGGCTCCCTCGAGCAGGCCCAGGAGCTGATCGGTGGCCGCGAGCAGATGGTCGAGCAGGCCCGCCAGGAGGCCGAGCGGATCATCGAGTCCGCGCACGCCGAGCGCGGCAGCCTGATCGCCGGCACCGAGGTCGCCCGCCACTCCCAGGCCGAGGCCGACCGCATCCTGGCCGAGGCCCGCGCCGAGGCCGAGCAGGTCCGCGCGGACGCCGACGACTACGTCGACTCCAAGCTCGCCAACTTCGAGGTCGTCCTCACCAAGACCCTCGGCTCGGTCGGCCGCGGCCGGGAGAAGCTGCTCGGCACCGGCCCCGGCCTGGACGAGCACGGCTACGAGGACGAGGACGCCCCCGAGCGCAGCCAGGACCCGGAGACCCTGCGCCACGACGCGGACGCCTACGTCGACGTCAAGCTCGGCGCCTTCGAGGCGGTGCTCGCCAAGACCCTGGAGGCCGTCCACCGCGGCCGGCAGAAGCTGCACGGCCGGATCGCCACCGACGACCTGGGCGCGCTCGCGGACGACACCACGACCTTCCAGCACTCCAGCGACGCCGACTACCTGGCCGACCTCGCCGCCCTCGCCGACGTCCCGCCCGCCCCGGCCCAGCGCGCCCCGGCGCCGGCCCGGGAGCCGGTGTACGAGCCGCAGGAGACGTACGGCTACCAGCAGCCCGACGCCTACCCGGCGGCCTACCCCGCGCAGCCCGGATACGCCCCCCAGGAGGCGTACGGCTACCAGCAGGACCCGTACGCCGCCCCCAACGGCTACTCCCCGCAGGCCGAGGGCGCCTTCCAGGGCTACGACGCCCAGCAGGCGCCGTACGACCCGAACCAGCAGCAGGGCCGGCAGCAGGAGCAGGGCCGGCAGGACTACGCGCTGGACGAGACCAGCCTCTTCGACACCGGCATGATCAGCGCGGAGCAGCTCCGCGCGTACGAACAGGGCCGCGGGCTGTAGCCGCCCGGGGACCCGATTGGGCCCTGAGCGAAAGGTCCAGTATCCTGGCTGTTCGGTCGCGTGTATCCCCGCGATCCGCGCTGCCCGGAACACCGTCGGGCCGCGTCCCTCCTAGCTCGGACCGAAAGCAGGAATGGCTTCCAACGCACGCCTCGACCACCGCAACCCCCTCGTGATCGACACCCACGAGCTGGGCCGGCGGCCTGGTGCGATGCAGCGCCTGACCCGCGAGGTCGACGCCCCCCGGGACCTCGGTATCGAGGGCGTCGTCGGAGTGCCGGAAGGCGCCCCGCTCGAGCTGGACCTCCGTCTGGAGTCGGTCATGGAAGGGGTGCTTGTCACAGGCACCGCCCGTGCATCGGCCAAGGGGGAGTGCGTAAGGTGTCTGGAGCCGGTCGGGCTGGAGCTCGAAGCGGACTTCCAGGAAATGTTCTCGTACCCTGACGCCGACGACCGTGGCCGCGTGATCGCGGAACCGGGCGACGACGCCGAGGACGACGAGGACAGGCAGTACATCGAGGACGGCTTGATCGACCTCGAGCCGCTGCTGCGGGATGCGGTGGTGCTCGCACTGCCGATGCAGCCGGTGTGCCAGGACGACTGTCAGGGTCTGTGTTCCGAATGCGGAGCGCGGCTCACGGACGACCCGGACCACCACCACGACGCCGTCGACATCCGTTGGGCGGCATTGCAGGGACTCGCCGACACCATGTCGGACGGCGAGAAGGACGAGATGAGCGGCGACGTGCCTCGATCAGCACGTGCCGACGAGAAGCAGGAGAAGTAGCCGTGGCTGTTCCGAAGCGGAAAATGTCGCGCAGCAACACGCGCCACCGCCGGTCGCAGTGGAAGGCTGCGGTCCCCACCCTGGTTGCGTGCGAGCGCTGCCACGAGCCCAAGCAGCAGCACATCGCGTGCCCGTCTTGCGGCACCTACAACAAGCGCCAGGTCCTCGAGGTCTGAGCGGCCGGTGAGAGGCACTGTGTCCACTGCCAAGAAGGTGGAAGACGCCGAAGCCAACGCTTCCCGCCGACGCGGGAACGGCAAGGCGGAGAACATGGCCTCGTCCCACACGCTTCTGGAAGGGCGGCTCGGCTACCACGTCGAGTCCGCCCTTCTGGTGCGTGCGCTGACCCACCGTTCCTACGCGTACGAGAACGGCGGCCTGCCGACGAACGAGCGGCTGGAGTTCCTCGGGGACTCCGTGCTCGGTCTCGTCGTCACGGACACGCTGTACCGCATCCACCCCGACCTGCCCGAAGGCCAGCTGGCCAAGCTGCGGGCCGCGGTGGTCAACTCGCGTGCGCTGGCGGAGGTCGGCCGTGGCCTCGACCTGGGTTCCTTCATCCGGCTCGGCCGTGGTGAAGAGGGCACGGGCGGCCGGGACAAGGCGTCCATCCTCGCCGACACCCTGGAAGCGGTGATCGGCGCGGTCTATCTCGATCAGGGCCTCGACGCGGCGTCCGAGCTGGTCCACCGGCTCTTCGACCCGCTGATCGAGAAGTCCTCGAACCTCGGAGCCGGCCTGGACTGGAAGACCAGTCTCCAGGAGCTCACCGCGATCGAGGGGCTCGGCGTGCCCGAGTACCTGGTCACGGAGACCGGCCCGGACCACGAGAAGACCTTCACTGCTGCTGCCCGCGTCGGGGGCGTCTCGTACGGCACCGGCACCGGCCGCAGCAAGAAGGAGGCGGAGCAGCAGGCCGCCGAGTCCGCCTGGCGGGCCATCAAGGCCGCGGCGGACGAGCGCGCCAAGGCGGCGAAGGCCGTCGAGGCCGAGGCCGCCCCGGACGACGCACCGTCGTCCGCCACCGCCTGACCGAGCACGTCCCGAGCGCCCGCCCCCGTCCGTCGGGGGCGGGCGCTCGGTTCTTCCCAACGGTTCCCACAGGGGGTTGTCGATGCCCGAGTTGCCCGAGGTCGAGGTTGTCCGGCGGGGGCTGGAGCGGTGGGTCGGCGGGCGTACCGTCGCCGAGGCCGAGGTGCTGCATCCGCGTGCGGTGCGGCGGCACCTGGCGGGGGCCGACGACTTCGCGCACCGCCTGAAGGGGCACCGGTTCGGTACGCCCAGCCGGCGCGGCAAGTACCTCTGGCTGCCGCTCGCGGACACCGGGCAGTCCGTCCTCGCCCACCTCGGGATGAGCGGGCAGCTGCTGGTGCAGCCGCACGCGGCGCCGGACGAGAAGCACCTGCGGGTACGGGTCCGGTTCGCCGACGAGCTCGGCACCGAGCTGCGCTTCGTGGACCAGCGCACCTTCGGCGGTCTCTCGCTGCACGACAACACCGCCGAGGGCCTGCCCGACGTGATCGCGCACATCGCCCGCGACCCGCTGGACCCGGTCTTCGACGACGAGGTGTTCCACCAGGCCCTGCGGCGCAAGCGCACCACGATCAAGCGGGCCCTGCTGGACCAGTCGCTGATCAGCGGCGTCGGCAACATCTACGCGGACGAGGCGCTGTGGCGCTCCCGCCTGCACTACGAGCGCCCCACGGCCACCTTCACCCGCCCGGTCACCGCCGAACTCCTCGGCCACGTACGGGACGTGATGAACGCGGCCCTCGACGTCGGCGGCACCAGCTTCGACAGCCTGTACGTCAACGTCAACGGCGAGTCCGGCTACTTCGACCGCTCCCTGGACGCCTACGGCCGCGAGGGCCTGCCCTGCCGCCGCTGCGGTACGCCGATGCTGCGGCGCCCGTGGATGAACCGGTCCAGCTACTTCTGCCCGAAGTGTCAGCGGGCGCCGCGCGTCTCGTCGTAGCGGGCGCGGGCGGTGAGGACCTCGTCCATGGCGCCCTCCACGCAGTGGATGAGCGCGAGCAGCCGCTCGGCGACCCGGCGGCCGAGGTCGGTGAGTTCGTAGTCCACGCGGGGCGGGTTGACCGGCTGCGCCTCCCGGTGCACCAGTCCGTCCCGCTCCAGCGCCTGCAGCGTCTGGGACAGCATCTTCTCGCTGACCCCGTCCACCCGCCGCCGCAGCTCATTGAACCGCAGGGACCCGTCGTACAACGCCCCGAGCGCCAGCCCGCCCCAGCGGCCGGTGACATGCTCCAGCGTCCCCCGCGAGGGACAGGCCCTGGCGAACACGTCGAACCCACACTCCACGCCCGCCGACTCCTGAATGCTCCCGCTCATACCGTCAGGGTAGGCGAGGGATGCGCTAACCACCAGGTTGCACTAACCGGGGGTTAGCGGGTGGGGTGCGGGGCCGGTGGCGGGTCAGTAGCCGAAGAAGCGACGGGCCGACACCCCAGCCCTTGGTGATCCTCAGGCCGTGGGAGCATCCCCGTAAAACCGAGGAGGAGCCAGTGCGGCTGCGCAACGTCTCACCGGACGATGTCGATGCCTACGTTCGGATGCGGTGCGATCCTGTCATGATGGCCGACCTGGGCGGTCCCCTGCCGCTTGAGGGCATGGCGGACAAGGTTCGTCGGGATGCTCAGGAGGCGGCGGCTGACCTCGCGTGGCTGAAGATGATCGTGCCTGATCCGGCCAGGCCCGAGGTGGCGGGGACGGTGACTATTTGGTCCCACGACACCGATGACGGACCGATCTCCGAGATTGGCTGGATGGTCCTGCCTGAATTTCAAGGGCAGGGGCTAGCCAAACGTGCCGTCCGCATCCTCCTCGAACAGGCCCGGGATCAAGAGCGCTGGGGACTCGTACATGCCTTCCCCTCAACGAGTAACGCTGCTTCGAACGGTATTTGCCGCTCTGTCGGCTTCCGGTTTCTTTCAGACGTTGCTGTGACCTTCGCGGGACGGGTCCTCCAGACCAACCACTGGGTCATAGATCCAGGAAGGGATCTGACCTGAGGGCAAGAGCGCTTGACCCCGTGGCGAGGCGCCGAGACGGAGTGATTGGCCATGCCCAGCACGGGCGTGCCGGGAGCCGGCTCCAGCAGCGGCGCCACGTCCTCCGGAAGTTCTCAGTAGCCGAAGTCCTGCGTCCACCAAGGGCCGCCCGGGGCGAGGTGGACGCCCACGCCGAGGGTCTTGAAGTCGCAGTTGAGGATGTTGGCGCGGTGGCCGGGGCTCTTCATCCAGGCGTCCATGACGGCTGCGGCGTCGGACTGGCCGCGGGCTATGTTCTCGCCGCCGAGGCCCGTTATGCCGGCCTTCGCGGCGCGGTCCCAGGGGGTGGCGCCGTCGGGGTCGGTGTGGTCGAAGAAGTCGCGGGCGGCCATGTCGCCGCTGAACGCCTCGGCGAGCCCGGTGAGCGCGGAGTCGGCCGCGACCGGGGTGCAACCGACCTTCGCCCGCTCGACGTTGACCAGCCGCAGCACCTCCGCCT